>NZ_JBSPFA010000003.1:0-131409 GCF_053848885.1 Amedibacillus sp. YH-ame10 | reverse complement strand
TTTCCATAAACAAATTGTATTCCTTGTTTTTCAATTACCTTTGTGAGCTTGTCAATCAAAGACTGTATTTCTTCTGGTGTCCATTCACACATGCTAGCACATTCAATATACTCAGAAAGCTTTGAAATCATAAAATTTAATCTCATAAACGTTTTGTCTCTAGTCTTTATTGCGGTCTTCTTCCATATGAATGTAAACTTATTTGCGTTTGCTTCTATTTTTGTTCCATCGATATACATGACATCAGTGTCTACTATATCCAGTGAACAGATGGAAATGAAAATATCTTTAAATATGTTTTCAACTGAATCTTTCATATAGTGATTAATGAAACGTTGAATGGCCATATGAGAAGGTTGTTCTTCATTCATGAGATACATGAAGCGAATATCTGTTTTACATGCATGCTCAATCTTTCTTAAACTATAAATTTTATTCATAAACGCAAACAGAACAATTTTGATCATCTTAAAGGGATTGTATTCTTCACGACCTTTTCGTATTGGGTGTGACAGGTATTTATTCCAATTGACTCCTTCCATCACTTTAAGAAAACTGAACACTGGATCTGAAGAATTTAACTTTTTTCCTAAATCTAGTGGTAAAATCATCTGTTGTGTAGTATAATCCATATTGTTGAGATACGGATAATTTGACTCTAACACATTGTTGTTTTCCATAGTTAAATTATACCAAAAAAACACGTCTTCCTCTTATGAGATTGACGTGTTTTTTTATGTTATGGCTGTTTCTTATTCGTTACAGCCTCTTTATTCGTTATTAAGCTTTTCCTGTAGAACCGAATTCTTTCATCATAGCTGTAACTTTAGCTTGAATTGCATCAGCACCTGGTTTTAAAAGTTTACGTGGATCGTATCCTTTACCTTCTTGGTCTTTACCAGCTTCTACGTATGTACGAGTCGCTGCAGCAAATTCTAACTGTAATTCTGTGTTAACGTTGATTTTAGAAACACCTAAATCGATAGCTTTTGCGATCTGATCAGCAGGGATTCCTGAACCACCGTGTAATACTAATGGTTTACCATTTGTAGCGTCTTGGATTTCTCCTAAACGTTCAAAGTTAAGACCTTTCCAGTCTGCAGGGTATTTACCATGGATGTTTCCGATACCAGCAGCTAAGAAGTCTACACCTAATTCAGCGATAGTAGCACATTCTTTAGGATCTGCTTGTTCACCCATAGAAGTAACACCATCTTCTTCACCACCGATTCCACCAACTTCACATTCAATAGAGATTCCTTTTGAGTGAGCTAGTTCGATCATTTCTTTTGATTTTGCTAAGTTTTCTTCGAATGCATAGTGAGAACCATCAAACATTACTGAAGTGAAACCAGCTTCGATACAAGCTTTTGCACCTTCATAAGAACCGTGATCTAAGTGAATTGCAACTGGAACAGTGATTCCTAAGAAATCATGGATTTCTTTCACCATTGCAACGACGTTTTTGAATCCGCACATGTATTTTCCTGCACCTTCAGAAACACCTAACATAACTGGTGATTTTGATTCTTCTGCTGCAAGTAGAATAGCTTTTGTCCATTCCATGTTGTTGATGTTGAATGCTCCTACTGCGTAATGACCAGCATGAGCCTTATCGATCATATCTTTTGCTGAAACTAATGCCATAAATAATTCCTCCTTTTATCATTTTTACACTCTTATTCTACTTCATTTTTACCTTTTTGAAAAGGTTATTTTAACATTCTCTTCGTTTATTATGTAATGTAAAGACTTTCATAGCCCTATGATTCTTTATTTTTCTCGTTTTATTTTCTTAGATATAATAAAAACGCACAATCGTGCGTTAGTATTCGTCATCTTTTTCTTTTGTTTCTATTTCTTCAGAATCATCATAGCTATCGCTATCATCGTCGTCAGATTCATCAATTAAGATTTCTTCTGTATCTACAACAACTTCTTTATACGTATGACGTTCTCTTAAATCCCATTGGTTGCTACCAATGTTTACAAAACGATCATCCAATGATAAATCACTATAGAACTGAGCGATATTATCTTCTTCTTGTTCCTTTGTAAATGCCATAATCTGACATACTTCTTCCCATAACTTTATAAATACGATAGCTTTTTTCTTAGGTTTCATCAAATCATAAGCTACATCAATCATTGCCTTTTTCATAAGAATATTTCCTCCTACATTTTCTCTATGGCATCTACACCGATAAGATATAACGCATTCTTCAGTGTAATCTTAGTTGCTTTTAAAAGAGCAAGACGCTGTGAAGATAATTCTTCGTGTTCTTGATCGATAACTTTACAAGCATTATAGAAACTGTGGAAATGCTGTGCCAGTTTCTGTATATAGTTACAAACCTTATGCGGAGCACGATTGCGTGCAGCATCGCTTACAACATTTGTGAACTCATTGATATACTTCATTAAAGCAATTTCTTTTTCATGTGTTAATAATTCAAAACTCGTTGCTTCTTTCATATCAGGAGCTTGACGAAGAATGGAACAAATACGTGCATGCGCATATTGTGCATAATACACAGGATTATCATTGCTTTGTTTTCTCGCAAGCCCAAGATCAAAGTCTAGGTGTGTATCAACTGCTCTTTGTACAAAGAAGTAACGAACCGCATCCACTCCTACCTCATCACATAACTCACGAATCGTAACAGCATTACCAAGACGTTTACTCATCTTGACCTCTTCCCCGTTTTCCACTAAACGTACCATCTGAATGATATCCACCTGTAGTTTATCTGGGTCATTGCCTAACGCCTCTATACTTGCCTTTAAACGAGGGATATAGCCATGGTGGTCTGCACCTAACAAATCCACTAATAAATCATACCCTCTATCTAACTTATCCTTATGATATGCAATATCAGGTACAAGATATGTATAAGAACCATCATTTTTTCTTAATACACGATCTTTATCATCTTTGAAGTCTGTTGTACGAAACCAAAGAGCACCCTCTTCTTCATAGAGTAATCCTTTTTCCTCAAGAAGAGCCAAAGATTTTTCCACTTTACCTTCATCACGAATACTTTGTTCACTACTCCATACATCAAAATGAACACGGAAATAATCAAGATCTCTCTTAATCTTATCCAATTCAAATTCAATACCTTTTTGTTTGAAGAATTTTATATGTTCTTGTGTTTCTTCAACATAAGCATCTTTATACTCTTTCGCAATTTCAATTGCGATATTCTTTACATCCTCACCATGATACCCATCTTCTGGTAAAGAAAATGGCAATCCTAGATATTCACGATATCTAGCTTGTAGTGACAATCCTAAATTAACAATTTGATTCCCAGCATCATTTACATAATATTCACGACAAACATCATATCCACTAGCATTCATCAAACGAGTGATACTATCACCCCAAGCTGCACCACGTGCATGACCTAAATGCAAATCACCTGTAGGGTTTGCGGATACGTATTCAACATTTACTTTCATACCTTGCCCAGAGTTACTAGAACCAAATGCATCACCTTCAACTAAAACTTTTTGAATAATTTCAGCCAAGGATGTATTTTTGATTACAAAGTTAATAAATCCTGGACCTGCAATTTCACATGTTTCAATAGAAGCTTCTTCATAGTTTAATGCATCAATGATAGACTGCGCAATCACACGTGGATTATTCTTCAATGTTCTTGTAAGCTGCATAGCAATGTTCGTTGAGTAATCACCATGATCTTTATCCTTCGGAATTTCAATCACGATTGTGTCCATATCTACTTCGATTTCAAAAACTTTTAAAACTGCTGAAGACAGTGCCTTCTTTAAATTACTCTCGATTTGATTCACTTTGTCTCCTCCTTTATATCCCATATAATGCGATAGCTTTCTAATATCATACCATTTTGAAGTATATCATATTCAATAGCAATGGTTTTATCTTTCCTAATATACTTGTGTGTGTTTATTTCAATTTCTATAATTCCAAATTCTGTCATTAGTGTACCCTGTGTAAGTTCATTACAAACAAAGCACAGTTCAGAAGAGACATCACTTTTCCTTCTGATCATCAACATGTTATCACTTGCTTCAACATTCACTTCTGCACTGCCATCATATTCAAGATAAGATAGAGATGTGCATGAATCTGTATGAACATAATTGATGGTTCCTTTATACATGATGGACTTATCTTGTGTATTTAGATTTTTCTGCTTTACAATCGCTTGTTTTTTCACATTTTCACCACTTATCATGAGCATTATAGCAGAATTATCATATCGTGCAATACTTTTTTACCATTTTATTTTCTTTTTTTCTTGTTTTTCTTTATCCTATGCTTAAAAATACTTTATATCGTATAGTAATTCACTTTCTATTTAAAACTATTTCTTAAAATGATGTGCAACTATATTACCATTTTGGAATATAGTTTTCATTTAGAACTTAATGTAACAAATATTCTTTATATTCTAAAAGTAGAATATAAAGTTTTGTTCAAAACTATTATTTTTTATCTGCCGTTTATTGTCGTGTTGCTATTTTTTCAAGCACGCCTTTCAAGTGCATGTTTTCGGATCAAAAAAATCAGTATATTTTTATGTCAAAAATGACCCAAAAACACAAAAACTCTTCCTTATAATATATATAGCAATAATTCTTTAAAATTTTCTGAAAATACACACCTCATTTACACCGGCAAAAAATGACCCTATTTTCGCAAAACTCTTCCTTATATTATATATAGCAAAAAAACACAAATTTGTTACTGATTATTCCATATGATATTAGACAAATATACCACTTAAATTTTCAATGCACTTTTCATCTAATTTTATAATTTTTGTATATTCCACTTTTATAGTATAAAAATTATCTCATGAGAATAACAAATGTTTAAGCACCTTCTATGAACTTTTTATGAGTAATTAATTTTTATGAAAATAAATACATTCCTTTTACATTTATTCTTTTTGAGAGATAATACTATAAAAGTGGAATATTGAATAATTATAATTATGAATCTGTTTCATCTTTTGTTTAAAATTATAAAGACTGTTCAAACTATAAGCATAAGGGGTGATGCTATGAAAGTCTTTAGAAAAGTTTCCTTCGTCGTTATCTTTGCTATCTTAACAATCATTGGAGGTATTTACATATATGCATTCGTTGATCGACTATCCTTGGATGAGCAACGTAAGAACATTACCATCTATGACACAAATGGGAATGTAATGTATGAATCAAATTTCAAGAAAGATATGCAATGGACCCCTATCTCAAAAATACCTAAGTTTGTACAAAACGCATTTGTCAGTGTTGAGGACAAGCGATTTGAATATCACGCAGGTATAGATCCAATAAGAATTTCAAAAGCTCTACTTACAAATATATCGCATGGTGATATCCTGCAAGGTGGGTCAACCATTACACAGCAATATGCGAAGAACCTATTTCTAACCAATGAACAAAATGTACAACGTAAGGTACAAGAAATGTTGTACTCTGCTCGACTAGAAATGCAATATAGCAAGAAAGAAATTCTTGAAGGTTATTTAAACACCGTTTACTTTGGCCATGGAGTATATGGTGTGAATTCTGCAGCAAAGTATTTTTTTGATAAAACGTTAGAGGAACTCTCTATCGCAGAGACGGCAATGCTTATTGGCATTCCGAATGGGCCAAGTATCTATTCCCCATTTCTACATTTGGATAATGCGATTAAAAGACAACATTTAATTCTAGGTGTTCTTGAAAATAACGGTGTCATATCTTCTGAAGAAAAAACCAAGGCACTGAGTGAAACACTTCATCTTGCGGACTCAACAAAAAATAAATCAATTGGAATCGATCAGTATTACATTGATTCGATTATTCAACAAATCAGTAAGATGGACCTTGATTTTGATCAAGAGCTACATATATACACATATTATGATCCTGAAGTTCAACAAACATTAACCGACGCCATTAAGAATAATGTATCTATGGATAGCGACATAGAAGCTGCTGGTATTATCACACAGCCATTTACCGGAAACATATTAGCAATATCTGGAGGAAAGGATTATACAATCTCTCAGTACAATCGAGCATTGAATAGTTCTAGGCAAGTCGCAAGTACTATCAAACCGCTTCTGTATTATTGTGCTTTACAAAATGGTTTTACTCCTGCATCCCAATTCACATCTGAAAGGACACAGTTTCATTTAGACGGAAACGAGGAATACTCACCCACCAATTATGGAGATGTCTATGCGAATGGAAAAATATCCATGATCAATGCAATTGCTTTATCAGATAATATATACGCTGAAAAGACACATATGTTTTTGGGAATCAACACATTGCATAATGCACTTCTTGATTTTGGGATTAAACAATCTACTCCCACCCCTTCACAAGCATTGGGCACAGTTAGCATGTCCTTAGCACAACTGAGCCGTATCTATAACACCTTCGCAAGTGAGGGCTTGTATACAGAACCATCCATGATTAAACAGATCAGCAATAAGAATAAAGTCATCTATAAGAAACCTGAAGAACCTAAACGATTATTGAATCGGGATGAAACACTGGTTCTTGATCAAATGCTAACGGCAACCTATGATATCAAAAACAAATCCTATACATGGCCTAGTATGTATGGATATCAACCAGATGTGAAAGTCGCTGTAAAATCTGGTACGAGTGATTGGGATTCCTTAGTGATTGGTTTCAACCCAGAATACACCGTTGGCATTTGGACGGGTTTTGATGACAATCGAGAATTAGGTACCCAATACTTTAAACTTAGCAAATCTATATTCAAAGATACATTCAATGCGTTATATACATCACGAACAGGTGTATGGTATCAACCTAGCGATGAAATCATCGCAAAAACAGTAGATCCTATTAGTGGAGAGGATAAATCTGATGGTTCTACCTATTGGTTTTTAAAATAAGTGAGATAAATGTGGTTAAAATACCCATTTTTATCACATAATCATCAAAAATACCCCAAATATTCATAAAATTCAAAAAAAAATAAAAAAATTTTTAAATATTTCTAAAACGTCATATGAGCCCATAAATAAAAGCCGAGGATAGAATTGGACACCTTCAGGAATCTTACGAAAATGAAAGATTTCAAAATTTAGGGGTTGCAATTAAAATTGTGCTTTGTTACAATGAGGACGTTGATATCGAGGTGATGAGATGAATTTTATCGAACGAAATACAAAAAAAGTAGCGTTGATCGTCTGTGTAGCTACAGCTGCATCAGGTGTAACAACAGTATTTGCTGCTCAAAATGCTGAAGGATGGCACGGAACTGGATCTCAGAAAGTGTTTATTGCTGAAGGCAAAGAAAAAGTGAATAGCTGGGTATTTGATGAAAACGGTGCTTACTATGTAAACGCAAGTGGACATCCTATTACTAGTGCTTGGAAAGTTATCAATGGTGCTAAATATTACTTTAACGCTGATGGCGTAAAAGTTTCAGGAACTCAAATTATTAATGGGAAACGTTATTACTTCCAAAAAGATGGTGTATTACCACAAGGTTGGAATAAAACAAACGATTCTTACTATAACGAATTTGGTGAAAAACTTACAGGTGTTCAAACAATTGATGGTGAAACATACAATTTCGGTGATGCTGGTAAATTACAGCAGGGCTGGGCAACTGTAGATGGTAAAGAAGTTTATTTCAGTAACGGTGCATTAGCTACTGGTGAAATTGAAATTGATGGACAAAAGTATAACTTTAACGATGATGGAACAATCACAAAAGGTTGGAAACAAATCGGTGAAGAAAAAGCTTATTGTGATGACTATGGAAATATGATTCATGGTTGGAAAGAAATCGATGGAAAGAAATACTACTTCAACAAACAAGGATTTGCAGCTACAGACACTGAATATGCAGGTTATAAATTCGATGCAGACGGTGTTGCTACTGAAATCGAAGAAACAGAAACAACTACATCTAGAGGTGGTTCAAACGGATCAAGTTCTAGTTCAAGTGCAAATTTACCATCCGCAAAAGGTGGTATCGCTGGTGCAGCATTAGCTCAGGTTGGTGTTTTCCAGGATTGTACTGCTTTAGCTTCAAATTCATTGGCTGCTGTAGGAATCAATTTCCATGGTTGGCCAGCTGATTACCTTTCATTAGGATCAGTTACAAGTAATCCTCAACCAGGAGACTTGATTTACTACCCAGGACACATTGCTGTTTATATTGGGAATGGTCAGGCTGTACACGGTGGATATTTAGGAAATCAAACTGTTGTAGCTTCAGTTTACATCAGTGGTACTCCAACATATATTCGTGTAGGTGGATAACATGAAAAGAAGGAAATTTTCCTTCTTTTTTTCTTTTTTAACCAATTCTTAACATTTCTTAAGGAATTAAACAGAAAGAACTGCGTTTTTTAATCGTTTTAAGAGATTTTTTTATTAGTTGCACACTTTGATTGCCCCTATGTATTAAAAAGTGCTTAAAACGAGTTTAAAAGCGTTTGTTTGTATGCAACCATCAGTTGCAAATGTTATTTTCTTGCAGTAAACAAAAAGAGAAGATCATTCTATCTACTAGAAATGGTCTTCTCTTTGTTGTTATTCGATTGTTTCTCTCCAAATCTTTGCCCCAAGAGCTAAGAGTTTGTCATCAATATGTTCATAGCCTCTTTCGATATGATAGATGTTACGTATGGTTGTAACACCATCCGCAATTAACCCAGCAATTACAAGACTAGCCCCACATCGTAAATCTGTTGCACATACTTCCGCTCCAGACAATGGCGTAGGTCCGCTCACAAAGGAACTTGGTATCATAACATTGATATTAGCGCCCATCTTATTCAATTCATGACAATGCTTAAAACGTTCTGTATAAATTGTCTCTGTTATAATGGATTGTCCAGTAGCTTGTGTTAATAAGGTCGTTAATGGTTGTTGTATATCTGTCGCAAACCCTGGATAAGGCAATGTTTTTATATCTGTTGCTATAATGTTTTCACTTTTGGTAATACGCACATTATCTACACCGATTTCCATCGTGATTCCAATTTCCTTCAATTTCGATAATAAGGCTTCTAAATGATGTGGAATGATATTATCAATAACAACATCATCTGCTGCTGCCGCAGCCATCACAATATACGTCGCAGCTTCAATGCGGTCAGGAATAATTTCATGGAAACATCCACTCAACTCTTTCACTCCATCGATAATGATAACATTCGTACCAACCCCACGAATATTCGCACCCATTTTATTAAGCAGTGTTGCCACATCTATAATTTCAGGTTCTTTCGCCGCATTCTCAATGGTTGTTCTTCCCTTTGCATATACTGCAGCCATCATAATATTGATTGTTGCACCTACACTAGCAATATCTAAAAATATATTGGTACCTACTAACTCATCTGCATGTAATATATAAGATCCATGATCGTATTTCACACTTGCACCTAATGCTTCAAATCCTTTTAAATGAAGATCGATAGGACGAGGTCCTAAATAACAACCTCCTGGCATCTTGATTTCTACGTGTCCATATTTTCCTAACAATGCACCCATAAAGTAATAAGAAGCTCTAAGCTTATTTACTGCGTCATGAATAACAGGCTTATTTTCCATTTCATTAGGATCAATGACAATTGTATCCGAAGAACGAATATCCACCTCAACTCCAAGTTCTCTCAATAATACTGATAAAGATTGAACATCTGATATATTTGGTACACCACAAATGGTAACTGGACCATTTGATAAAATAGCAGCCGGTATCAAAGCCACCGTCGCATTCTTCGATCCGCTGATTCTCACCGTCCCATTTAATTTATGTTTTCCTTCAATTTTTATTACTTCTTCCATTTATATTCTCCTTCCACTACTACTATTTTATAGATCCTGTATGAATATTGTGCCTATTCTATAGGAATTTATGAATTTATACGTTTTTTACATCAAATACTGCATTTATATTATAAAGCATTTGAACAGATATAGCTATTTTTTTTCATATTTTCTTACCATTGAAACGATATCAAAATTTTCCTAATTTTTTTAATATTTGATTAGTAAAAGCAGTATAATTTTGATATAATATAACAGATTTATAGAGAGAAGGAGTGGTTGAATGAAAAAGCGTGCTTTTGATAATGAAAAATATGTAAAACTTCAGTCTGAACATATCCTAAAGCGTATCAGTAGTTTCGGAGACAAGTTATATCTGGAATTTGGAGGAAAGCTTTTTGATGACCACCATGCCTCGAGGGTATTACCTGGTTTCCAACCTGATAGCAAGTTAAAAATGTTATTGGAACTGAAAGAACAAGTTGAAATTGTCATCGCAGTTAGTGCATATGACATTGAAAAGAATAAAATTCGTAGTGATATGGGAATTTCTTATGATGTAGAAGTTCTTCGATTGATTGATGCTTTCCGTGATACAGGATTGTACGTAGGAAGTGTAGTTATTACACAATATACAAACCAAACTTCCACGGAAGCTTTCAAATCTTTATTGGAACATCTTGGAATCAAAGTCTTTTTGCATTATATCATTCCTGGATATCCAAACAACATTCCTTTAATTGTATCGGATGAAGGATATGGAAAGAATGAATATATTGAAACAACCAAACCTTTGGTAGTGGTGACAGCACCTGGTCCTGGATCTGGAAAGATGGCAACATGTCTATCCCAGTTGTACCATGAACATAAACGTGGAGTAAAAGCAGGCTATGCAAAATTTGAAACATTCCCTATTTGGAATTTACCATTAAAACATCCTGTAAACTTAGCATATGAAGCCGCAACCGCAGACTTAAATGATATTAACATGATTGACCCATTCCATTTAGAAGCATATGGTGAAACGACCGTAAATTATAATCGTGATGTGGAAATATTCCCAGTATTAAACACAATGTTTGAGAAGATTTTAGGAAAGAGCCCTTATAAATCTCCTACCGATATGGGTGTGAATATGGTTGGCTATTGTATTTTTGATGATGATGCCGCAAGAGAAGCAAGTGTGGATGAAATCACTCGTCGTTATTATAAAGCAAGAGTAGATTATACAAAGGGACATACAACGGAAGATACAATCAAGAAAATCGAAATGATTATGTCTCAAACAAACATTACACCAATGCAACGCAAAGTTGTTTCTCCAGCACTTGAAAAAGCAGAAGAAACAGGTGCTCCTGCAGTGGCTATCGAACTTCCTGATGGAAGAATCGTTACAGGTAAAACAACTTCTTTATTAGGAGCAAGTTCTGCCGCTTTATTAAACGCCTTAAAGGCATTAGGAAATATCAACGATGAAATACCTTTGATTTCTCCTAATATTATTGAGCCAATTCAAAAATTAAAAGTAAATACCTTGGGAAACTCTAATCCTAGATTACATACCGATGAAGTCTTAATCGCTTTATCTATTTCTGCCACAACAAATCCAGTATCTCATTTAGCACTTCAAATGTTGGATCGTCTTGCTAGTTGCGAAGCACACAGCACGGTTATCTTATCATCCGTAGATGCGAATACATTCCGTAAATTACATATGAATCTTACATGTGAAAATAAATACCAAACAAAAAAATTGTATCATCATTAAGCGCTCATGCGCTTTTTTTCATGTTCTATTCAAGCAGCCTTCAATCTATCTTCAAACAGTCAACACATTGTATTGCTACAATATCTATGGTGATGAAAATGAAGAAAAAAGAAATTGCAGTTATGTTAGTAGCTGCCGCAGTATGTATAGGAGCGTGGGCCTTACGACCTAGCTTCTTTGAAAAAGATAATGGTATCATTTATGCAAAATCCTATGAAACAAGCGAAAATGTAAGTACCATTTACGACACGTCTGTGCAAAGTGAAATTGAGGATAACATTGAAAACATGAAGGCTTCCACTACTTATGACGAAACTTCTCCGCTATTAATCTATAACCCGTATGGTACCAACACACTTTCTATGTACGCATATTTTACGACAGGCACTCCTGCTAAAGTATCTTATACAATTCATGTCAGTGATGATAACATTAAAGACTTCACTCGTACCATTGATGGATCATATACGACCATACATGAAGCACAGCTCATTGGGCTTATTCCACATACAGACAATACAATTACCTTCCAGTTAACTTACGAAGATGGAACTACAAAAGAGTATTCATATTCCTATATCATGGGTGGTTTGTTAGGCAATGAAGAAGTACAATTAGAAAAAACCGAAGGAACTTCAAGTGAAGAAGTGAGCGATGGACTTTATGTCATCCTAGGAAATGATAGCAGTGAAGAAGATTTCATGTACTTCTATGATGAAAATGGAACCTTACGTGGAGAAGTTCCAATTGAAGAATATCGATCTCATCGTTTAGTATTTGAAGATGATGTCATGTATTATAGTTACAACAAGACCAAAATAGCGCAAATGAACGCATTAGGTCAAATAACAAATACTTATGATTTGGGTGATTACGAACTACATCATGATTATGTATTTGATGATGATGGAAACTTATTGATTCTTGCAACAGATACAACATCTGATACAGAAGAAGATTACATTATAAAACTAAACGTAACCACAAAAGAAGTTACTCTTGTGTGTGATTTAGGTGACTTGTTACCTGATTATAAAGCATCTACTTCAAAAGTGGATGGTACATGGGATTGGGCCCACTTAAATACCATTCAATGGCTTGGTGATGAACAGATTGTTGTAAGTTCTAGAGAAACATCAACAATTATGAAATTAAAGAATATTTATAGCGACATTCAAATGGACTATATGATTGGTGAGGATACTTTCTGGGAAGATACCTCTTATGCGGACTTATTGTTAAGTAAAGTAGGCGAGTTCGATTCACAAACTGGTCAACACTCAGTTACTTATGTGAAAGACGCTTCTTTAGAAGATGGTCAATATTATCTTTATATGTTCAATAACAATTACGGATACAGTACAACAAATACAACTTATGATTGGAGTCAAATAGAAGGTTGCGTCTCTAGCAAGCCTGACGACAGCGCAGTTAGTAAATATTATAAGTATCTTGTGGATGAGAATGCGAAAACTTATACCTTAGTGGATAGTTTCGATGTACCATTTTCAAGCTATGTATCAAGCGCTCAAGATACAAGTACAACCACCATTGTGGACAGTGGTACTGCGATGAATTTTCAAGAATACGATAGCAACCATGTGCTTATACAATCCTTTGATATGGATGCGGAAAACTTCATTTATCGAGTTTATAAATATACGTTTGATGGATTTTATTTTAATAAATAATATTACCCCCATGTAGATTGCATGGGGGTATCGCTGTGAATCATTAAAATATTATCACTTTATTTTAAAGTACGTATGATAACGTTGATCATTTAATTTATACAAAGGTATAAACTTTAATAAATCTACCATATCATAAAACATAAGCCCATCCTTCTTTATTTGTTGAGGAAGGCGTTCTTCATCCAATCTTGATGTCAAATATTCACGGTTATCGTGAAGTGCACATAACACGTATGGTCCATAGTGAAGTGATGCTATCGATTTATCATCTTGTGTCCTCTCAAGGAAATAGGAACAGTGAAAATCAAGTTCGATACTCCTATCACCCACTATATCCCTCAAGATAATGTAATCATCTTCCACCTGATATGTTATATTTTCCTTGTCAAGAATGACATCGTGACCATTTGCCCAATAAGGTATCCGAATGCGTAATGCATATGGTTTTTTACTCATCACTCTTAAGGATACCTTATCTGGATTTTCCATGGACACCCTCATATCCATTGTACAATCCTCAATTTCTAATTTTGAACTTATGAATAAATTGATGTAAATTTCATACTCTTTTTTATAAAAGATTGCGTCCATATATTGAAAATGGCTTTCAAGACTTGTTCCATGACAACAGCTATTTTCATCTAGATAGCTCTTCTTAGAGCCAGGTTCCATCGGAAAGAAATAGGTCGTTCCATCAGGTATTCCATTGATACGAGACGCTAGAATATGATTGATCATTGTTCGTTCGTAATAATCCATATACGTAACAGTTGGCTCATATGCAAATAGTTCTCTTGTCAATTTTAACATATTGTAGGATGCACATGTCTCTGCGGTATTATCATCAATCATAGATGCGATAGCATCAGGGGAATGAAATATTTCTCCTTCACCTATCCCACCATTGGCATATATATGATGGTCTGTCACAATATCCCAGAAGTTCTTCGCAATATCAAAATAACGTTTGATGTTTGTTCCTTTGAAGATTTCCAAGGAGCCTAGAATTTGAGGAATATGTTGGTTCACATGCAAATAACAAAGAGCATCTACATGTTGCATCATAGGGATGAACAATCGATCGTTATCAAACATTTGCGCAGCTAGCAAATGTTCTTTTTGTTTTGTATAACTATATAGCTTTGCTAAAGATTCATTTATACCGCCATATTCTCCAGCAATATAAATCCCCCACATCGTTTTCAACTGTGTTTTACTACACTTACTTAGTCTGCGATATACCCAATCCCCCATATGTGTAACGATGTCCAACGCTTCTTGTATATGTATCATCTCGTAACAATCTAACAAACCTGCCATCATCTTATGCATCGTATAATAAGGTGCCCATAGTTTAGGATATTGTGCAAATTCCTCTAACGCATCATACGCAGATTCATCAAATCCAGCTAGATAACCTTCATGAAAATTAGGAAGTTTGTTGAATTGATTTTGACAATGTTTTAATTCTTTTATCATATACCGAGCCTTAGCTTTAATAGCTTCATCTTTTGTGGCTTTAAAACATTTCGCAAGAGCGGACAAATAATGTCCTGTCGTATGTCCTCGAAGATTACTATCCGGAGTATCCCAGCCACTCATCGCAGGTGCTCCTTTAAGATCCAGCCCACAAGTCATTCGAAAATTGTAAAGCATCTGGTCATCGTTCATCTTTAATAATACATTTTGTAATTCTTTTTGTGCATCCAAAAACACACCTTCTTGTAAGGTGACATATGCAGATACATCTAAAACTTGTTTATCTTTGTCTAAGTATTCAACTTCTATATGTTCTTCTACTTCAACACTTGCTTCAACACAAACATCACTGCGTAATAATACACCATGAATTGTATATACTCCTGGTTTGGAATAGATGAGAGGGTTGTGTTGTTTCCAATCGATGGTATGTGTAAGTGTTTTGTGATCATTTGTTTCAACGATGGCTGTATTTGGTAATTCAATTGGTACATTACACTCCGCAATTACATGAATCGGTTGGATATGAATGATTGAAATAGGACGATTCTCTTCTAAAACCGTAACACTAAATTCTTTTTGTTTCACAATGTCTTTATACTGAAATGTCCCCACTAATGTAACGATTCTTTTTCCAGTTCCATTTCTTGGCCGTTTCACTTTTCCATCGCGTTTTATATATCTTGTATCCTTAGATTCCCAGGAAATGATGGTTCCATGTTCACCCACATAAGGCAATTGCAAATCAAATTGAACCGTGTTTAAATTCCCTAGGTTTACTGTTTCTATATCTTCATTCAAACGTTGTATATCTGTTTTCATAATCACTCACCTACTTATTATTAAAGTGTTTCTGTGCAAATGTCTTACGATAAATGGTTGGTGTAACATGCTCCACCTTTTTGAACACACGCATAAAATATTTGGGATCATCGTAACCGACTTCATATGCAATTTGTGGAATATCCTTTGTTGTATTTACTAACATCGATTTTGCATATTCAATACGATACTTTGTTATCAATTCCTTGATGGATATTCCTTCATTTTCTTTAAACATTCTTGATAAATAGCTTTTATTATAGCGAAATTCTTCTGCTATGTATTCTACACTTATATTTTCAAATGCATGAATTCTAACCCAATCACGTATGGGTTGTGTTATATTGGCAGATGTGTTTTTTCCATTTGGGAAATAGGATTGATGTGTTTGATAAGATACCTCCATTAGAATACTAGTCATAAAATAATCTAAATAAAGACCATTTTTAGATTCTTCGTATATGTCTAGAAGCTGATTAAATAAGATATTCATACGATTCATACTAATCTTATTTGTATATTCAGGTAAAATCATCATCCCTTTGAACATATCCGAATCACTTAATTTTTCCACCGTTTCAAAACTCATATTTTCAAAAAGGATTCCTGAGAAATGGCACCAGAAAAATTTTAAACCCTTTTCACTATAGTTCACGCCTTCATGGCAACTAAAGGGTGGAATAATTAAAACTTCGTAAGGTCGCACTTCGTAACATGTGTTGTTTACCTTAATGGATAACACTCCACTATACACCGCGATAATTTCATAACTATCAATGATACGTTTATCATGTCTCCAACGATCATCGGATACAAAGATTCCTACACTCTCACATATAACGGGTTGATCAATCTGATTTTTAACAAAGAACATATCCATTCCTCCTTTTACACCTTCAATAATTCATCGAGATGTTTTCTTAACAATGTAAGTACAAGTACACCAGCAAATAACATCAGTGCCATGATTGGAAATAACATCATTTGGGATTGTGCTGTTTTTAAATATTGAAATACACATATCGCAATTCCATTCGCAATTGAATTGGATTGTAGCCAAGCGGATTGTAACTGTGCTTCGTAGGAAACTGGCGCAAGTCTTGCGGTAAGGGAAGCTCCAATGGGATCCATTAAATTTTGTGATATCCCTAAAAACAGGAAGTACACCAATATCCAAAGAGAAGAAAATCGGGATTGACTAAGGGTTAAGATTGGAATGGATAACAGGGTGTACGCAAATGCCATACAAAACATACCTGCCCTATATTTACTCGTTGATTTTATATTCTTATGTTTCTTTAAGGACCAAAACCATACAAAGAAAGCACTTATAAAAATACTCATAAAAGCTGCTATTGAAGTAAAGGTTGCGGGTGCGACATCAATTCCAAAGATATGCAAATCGATTTTTGATTCTATAAATACCGCAAGACCTGTTGTTACAAAAACAGCAGAAAGAGAGACAAGCACCTGAAGCGCAAACATATAGTTAAATGGCTTCAATCGTTGTCTTTCTTTCTTCGTTAAGGATGTATTTCTTTGTATTCTCCATAAGAACACAATGGGAATCATAAAGGAAATGCCTGCGATACCATATAGGATATCATCAACATCAAACCAACCCTTTGACATAACCATTACCACTATCGTAAGTAAACTACTTACAATTACACAAAAATAGATGGCAATCTTTATCAGCTTATTTTTTTCAATTGGACGTTGTGGTTTTTCACCTAGGCTTTTAAAATATCGTTTACCAAAGAAAAGTACCATTGCGCCATAGGCAAAGGCAAACAGAGCGGAAATAAAGAAACCTAAATGGTAAGAGTGCATACCAATAAAACCAATGGTAATAGGCGCAATGAAGCCACCCAAATTATTCGCTATCGCATGAATGGTAAATGCGGCATCTCGCTTCGCATTTTCATCATGTTCATACAACTGTCCAGTTAATGAGGCATTACTCGCGCCCATGATGGGAAGCGACATCAAGATAAGCGCAAGGATTGCGAAAAAGCGTCCCTGTTGTAGATTCACAACAGGAACTGCTAATAATAGAAAAGCGATACCTTTTACTATATCTCCAATAATAATCGCTTTGCGAGCACCAAAAACACGGTCTGCCAACCAACTCCCTACAATTGTAAACATAGAATTGCACGCACCCATAGCCGCAATCATACTTGCTGCTTGTCCTTGTGTAAATCCAAGTCCTCTTGTGTATGGCGTGTACTCCACCCCATGCAAAAGAATTGAAAAAATTACCTGTGGCAAGTATACCGAGTCCCCCTGGATGTCCCATGAATTGTGGATCACGTTTGTGATCACATTGCTGTGTGTTCATCTCACTTGACTCCTTTTTAGGTTTAGCTACTATGTTTACTATAACAGATGAAACTACGCAATGTCGATATCATTTTTTTACATTAGGTGGACTTTTATTACATAAAATGCATTATATAATGCAAATAAGTATAAATTACTTACTTTTTTAGAAATCTATATTGTTTATGTTGGAAGGATAATAAGCTCTTTTTTAGACTTTGTAATTTGTTCACAGCCATCTTTTTTCACTAAGAAATCATCCTCAATTCGCACACCCCCTAACCCTGGAACATAGATTCCTGGCTCAAGAGTTACAACTACATTTTCTTCAAACACAGCATCTGATGTATACGAAATAAATGGTGCTTCATGAATTTCTAATCCAAAACTGTGACCTGGTCCATGAATAAGATCATAGCCCTTATCTTTCATAAATGCTCGAATTTGTAAGTCTAAATCTTTACTTGCGATTCCTGCTTTTAAGATTGATGCCGCAAATGCTTGTGTTTGTTTTACAATTTCATATATTCTCAATAATTCTTCGTTCACATCTCCTAAGGCAACCGTACGTGTAATATCACTACAATAATGTTTATACAAAGCTCCAAAGTCCATTGTAATCATATCTCCTTTTTGAAGGATTCGCTCACTTGCAACGCCATGAGGCAAAGCACCACGCTCACCAGATGCTACTATGGTTTCAAAAGAACATGTAGATGCACCACGTTTTCGCATTTGAAATTCAAGTTCATCCGTCACTTCTTTTTCACTTACCCCGGGACGAATGAAGGATAAAATCTCTGAGAAACTTTCATCCGCAATCTCACATGCCTTGCGTATCAATATTAATTCTTCTTCACTTTTTATCTTGCGCATTCCTTCTAACAATTTAGGCGCAAATACTATTTTTGCCTTTGTATGTTGTTCAAGCTCTTGTTGTTGACCATAGGTTATATCATCTTGATCAATCGAGATTTCTTTAATCTTCAGTTCATCGATATATTCACCTAAATCTGTAAACATGCTTGTTTTCCATCGCACGACATCAAAACCTTTTGTTGCCTCTTTCGCTTCCGTCATAAAGCGACCATCACTAATGATTGTCGCATGTTCTTGTGTAACCAAAATTACTGCGACTCCTGCTTCAGCATAAAAATTTGATAAATAGTAAACATTTGCCTGTGAACTTACAAGCATTGCCTCTACTTGGTTTTCTTTCATTCTTTTACGTAACTGTTCAATTTTACTCATCTTTTTTCTCCTTCTGTTAAGAATGCCCGCGCCCAGTGTATAGGACGCGGGCATTACAACACGCTTTACTTTATTTTAAAATACACATGATATTGCTCTTTATCGATGCTTGCGAATGGTACAAAGTCGATATTATTTACAGTGTCATGGAAAATATTTTGTTCCTTGTCTTGTGTAAACTGTGATGCCAAATCTTCTTTGTTCATGCTTAAGCTTAAGAAATCTTGCGTATCATCTAAGGCTGCTAAAACATATGGTCCATAATGTAAAGATAATAGTTCTTTTTTATCTGGTGTAGACTCTAGATAATAAGTACAAGCAAAGTCAATTACAATATTTGCTTCCTCTGCTAAAGTAGGAATTGCAAGATATCCATCTTTACCTTTTTCAAGTTGTACTTGTTTATCATCTATACTTACAATATAGGTATCATTCGCCCAATATGGCACACGTAATTTTAATGTATATCCTTTTGTCTGTTTTACATGTAGTTGCACATGACCTGGTTTGTTTTCATCTACTTCTTGTGATAATGTCGCACCCTGGAATGAAACCGTGGAGGATAGGTAGAGGTTAACGTATAAGGTGTCTTCATTATGGTAGTAGATTGCATCTCCATAACGGAAATGATTTTCCAAACCAGTTCCATGACAACAGCTGTTTTCTACATCGAATGATTTTTTACCGCCTGGTCTTAATGGCATGAAGTATGTACTTGCTCCAGTTGGCCTTTTTTCACCAGATGATAGGATATGGTTTCCCATTGTTCTTTCGTAGTAGTCCATATACTGTACATTAGGTTCATATTTGAACAATTCTTTGGTTAGCTTTAACATGTTATAAGATGCACATGATTCAGCAGAATGATCGCTTAGTAAAGAACCAATGTGATATGGTTGATGGAACATCTCCGTTTCTCCAGTACCACCGATTGTATAACAATGGGCTTTTGTTACAATCTCCCAGAAATATTTTGCTATTTGATAATAGGAAATTTCATTTGATACTTCAAACAACTTCATAGCTCCTATAATCTGAGGGATATGTTGATTGGCATGTATTCCACCCAATGCGTCTACCTTATGTGTCAATGGATAGAATAACTTGTCATTATCAAACATCTTAGCGGCAGCAAGATGATGTTCCTTATTTGTTAGCTTATATAATTCAGCCAGAGATTCATTCATACCACCAAATTCACCAGCAATATAAATACTCCACATTTTCTTCAATGTTTTGTTATCTAAACGACTTAAACGATTGTAAATCCAATCACCTAAACGATCCGCAATTACATAAGCATTTTCAATTTGAATTTCTTCGTAACAATCGATCAAACCTGCAACGATTTTGTGTAAAGTATAATATGGCGCCCATATTTCTGGATATGGAGTGAATTTTTCCAACAAGTCAAATTGACGTTCACTATATGCGCTTAAAAACCCTGCATGAAAGCCTTCCATCGTTTCAAACTTATTTTGGCACTCCAATAAAGAATCCACCATATATATAGCTTTTTCTTTAATTTTCTCATTCTTTGTTGCACTATAACAAGCTGCTAATGCACTTAGATAATGTCCAGAAGTATGTCCTCTTAAGTTCCCATCTGGTGTATCCCAACCAACCATAGCAGGTGCACCTTTTTTATCAATACCGCATGCTTCTCTAAAGTTATAAAGCATTTGATCATCGTCTTGTGCTAACAATACTTCCAACATAAGATCTTGTTGTTTTTTGAAGGAAGATGCGCCATCAAGAGAAACCTCATTACGTGCAAATGCATCAATCATCTTTTGTACATGTACTTCTTCTTTTTTAATACATTCCAATACATTTACTACTGCTTGTACATCAATGGAAGTATCCGTTAACACGCCATGAATTTCATAAGATCCAATCGTATCAAAAGTTCTTGTATCGCCTTCATCCCAAGTTACAGAATGTGAAATTGTTTTATCTTCATCACTGATTACAATCGCAACTGTTGGGATTTTTACTTCTTCATTCACAACTGCTTGTACTTCAATATCATATAATTTTTTTACTTTGATTTTGTTTGGTTCTTGTAAAACAGTTACTGGATATTGTTTTTGTTTTTCATCCTCACCGATACGGAAAGTTGCTGTTAATGTTAGGTCACGATTCCCTTTCCCATAAGCAAGCTGATGTACAATTCCACCATCTGTTATGTAACGTTCATCACTTGATTTCCAAGTGATTGTAGAGCCATGTTTTCCTTCTGTTGGTAAATCCAAATTGAATTCAACTGTTTTCAAGTTTCCGAGATACAGTGTTTCAATGTCTTTTTCTATTCTTGCAATATTTTCTGCATTCATTTTCCTTATCTCCTAATTCCTTGCTTAACGTACATTCCCATGGATGTCATAGAAATCTACATATGTATCCCATGGGGATGGTAGATACTCTTCTGAGTATATTTTCTTAAAAAACGCATACGCTCTTGGATCATATTCTAATAATTCTGCTCTCGTATTTACTGGTCCACGAGTGCCATCCCATGTACCATCAACACCTTCCTCCATAACATTAAACCAAACGGTAGAAAGAGTTGCGAAGTATTCTTCATAATTACTAATTGCGTAAGTATTTGGCCATAATCCTTCTTGCTTTGCTTGCGCATATAGTTCTCTAAACTCATCCGCAATAGACGTGTCTTTCATATAATTGATTCCAATCAAATGTACGGCATGTGCAAATTCATGTACGAGGATACACTCATGTGTATACCTTGTTATATATTCACCCTCTAATACATGAAGGACATTCACTTCTGATATAGATGTGACTGGAATTTCCATAGTTCCACCAAAGCCTTCTACAGGGCGATGTAGAAACAGGCAACCTGCACGATGCTCTGGTATTTCATAAGCATCCTGACCTTTTGCGTAGATTGCTAGTTCTGCCCCAGAACCTTTTAAAATAGCACTTGCTTCTGGAAGCTTTAACAACATAAAATCAAGGATTGTTTTTGCCATTGTGTGTGCTTCATCGGACACAGTACTGCTAGATTTGATTACAACTCCACATTTACATGTTGTGAACTTTGTATAATATGGACAATATTCAATTGGATAGAATACATGTGGAGTAGATGGTACATTTTCTTTGCTTCGTATATTTTTTAAGACTTCAATTTTATAGTTTTGAATTTCTTCAATACAAATATCTTCGTTTAAGAAGTATGTCGTTTTACATTTGTTTTCTTCATAAACAGTTCCACGATCCCATTCTTCGTCATCGCTTCTTTCATATGTAGCTATACGACGCTCGTGATGATAAACGCCTATATTTTCACTGTATTGAGAATTCAAAACTGGTTGATCCCAATATATCTCCAAATGACGTTTATCGATCATTTGCGCTACTTTGATGATTGGACCTATTTCATTCATACGGATACCTCACTATACAATTTGATCAATTTTCTTAGACATTTTGATTAAGCATAATCCAGTTACAATAAGCAATACCACCATGATTGGGAAGATCATCATCTGTTGATCTGCAGTCACAAAGAATTTGAACGCTATGATACTAATACCATTCGCAATAGAGTTGGATTGTTGCCAAGCAGATTGCATCTGTGTTTCATATGATTTTGGCGCTAGTTTTGCTGTCATGGATACACCAATTGGATTGATGAAGTTATCCCCAACAGTTAAGATGATATAGTATCCTACAACCCATAGAGGTGAGAATAGAGTTCCTTTTCCACCAGTTAATACAGGGATTGCTAAGATGGCATATGCTGCAGCATTCACAAAGATACCAATAGAGAATTTTCTTGTTACTTTTAATTTACCAAATTTAGTAGAACCCCAAATGTAAACGAATACGGCCCCCATAATCAATCCTGCTAAATTATAAATGGATGTGAAGGTAGCTGGAGCAAATTCAAATCCCAAGAATGTACGGTTGATTTTCGCTTCCACAAACACTGCTAAAGCTGTGTTCAATAGAACTGCTGTTAAGGCTACAACACATTGTACACAGAAGATTTTTAAGAACGGTTTCATCTTTTTGTGTTCGTGGCTTGGAATCTTTTTGTTTGTATATAATTTGTATAAGAACACCATAGGAACTACGAATGAGAATGTAGTTATAATATTAAGTATTCCATCGAAGTCCATGACTTTCATTTGAACCGATATTAGAATCGCCGCAATACCTACTACTACAACTACGCCGAATATGCTCAATACTTTTTTCAATTCAGGTTTTGGTACTGGATTTGCAGGATGTTCTCCAATGGTACCGAAGAAACGTTTTCCTGTAAACAAAATAACAAGTCCATATGCTAATGCTGCTAACGCACTAAGGAAGAATCCTAAATGATAATCGCTCATACCGATAAATCCAATAAGAATTGGTGAAACCATACCAGTGATTGCATTTGCTACATTGTGAATTGTAAATGCCGCATCACGTCTTCCATCATCATCTCCACGGTATAACATCCCTGTCATAGATGGATTTGCTGCACCCATAATTGGTAAAGACATTAAGATTAAAGATAATACCGCAAACACTCTACCTTGTGTTAATGAGAATGCAGGCACTGCCAATAAACCGAACGCAATAGCCTTGACGATATTCCCTACAACCAACGCTCTACGAGGTCCCAAGACACGATCAGATAACCAACTACCTACAATTACGAATAATGAATTACAAGCACCCATTGCTGCGATCATACTTGCTGCTTGCCCTTCAGAGAAACCAAGTCCCTTGGTGTATGGACTATATAGATAATAAATTAAGATTGCATATACACCACCCCATGCAAAAGAGTTAAAAAAGTTTCCTGCTGCTAGTGCCCCTAAACCTCTTGGATGACCGAAGAATTTTTTGTCATAATATACGGCTTCCAATTGAGGATCAACCTGTTTGTTGATTTCTACGTTTTCATTTGTCATATTCTTTTCCTCACATTCATATCATTTTCAAGAATCTTCCTAGGATTGTCGACTCGTTCTTGACTTCTAAATTATAGAGGTTTTCAAACACGTTCGTCGACCTATTTTTCTTACAATAGGTGCACTTTTGTTACTTATTTTATAAAATATCAGTAAAAAAATTGCATTTTTGTTATTTCTCTATCCCCTATACTGCAAGCGTTATCATTACTCATGTAATCGTTTTCTTGTGTTTTTAAACTAAAATATACACCAAAATAGTAAAATTATATAAAAAAAGCCCAATATATTGAAGTGGACTTATATTATATATAGTGGATTTTTGTTACTTTGATAAAAATACAAAACGAAAAGGTGGATATCCACCTTATGTAAACTCATATGTTGTTACACTATGAAATTTGGTATTTGCTTTTAAGATTGTTTCCGGTTCTTCTTGCACATGAATAGCATCTGGAAAAAATGATGTTTCTATACAACACGCACAATGCCCTACATACTCTTTTCCACCCTTACCAATACAAGGTTTCTCATAGTCAGGTACATAGAAATGAAAGCCTGGCATATCACTCTTTACTGTTAATTTACGTTTTGTCGTTTCATCATAAATACTAACTTCATGTTCTTTCGTTGAATCAAATATAAAATAATGATCATATCCATTCGCAAAGCGAATTTGTTCATCCTCTTTACAATAGATACCTTCTTCTATTCGTTTCCCATCACGAAAATCAAATGGTGTATTTTCTACCTTTTTGATACAACCACTCACTAAACGATCTTCATCATTTTCTGCATATTGATCACAGTTCATTTTTATAATTTGCTGGTCCACACTACCATTCCCTTCCCCTTGCAAAGCAAAATAAGAATGGTTGGTAAGATTACACAAAGTATCCTTATCACTTAGCGCATCATAACTAACTTCTAATTTCCCATGAACAAGAGAAAATGTCACCTTAATTTCCATGGTTCCTGGATATCCTTCTTCCTGATCTTCGCTTATATAACGAAATACTAATTTTTGATTTTCAATGGAAGCCTCAAATATTCTGCCATGAAGGCCTAATAGACCTCCATGCAATGCATTTCCATGATCATTTACATCCAATGCATAGCATTCATCATGGAGCGTAAAAGACCCTCCTTTGATACGATTGGCACAACGCCCTATCGTTGCACCAAAGTAATTCTCAAACGTCATATATTCATCGATACTATCATATCCCAATACTACATCGCTATGATTATCAAGATATTGAATCGAGGTAATCGTAGCCCCTAAATTGATAACTTTCACAATAAGCTTATCGCTTATTAAAGACCATTCTCGTATATGTTTATACTTTGGATCAAATACTTCACTCGTAATTATCATATGCGTCCCTATGAATGGTTTTGTCCATAATACGCATTTGGTCCATGTTTGCGTAAATAATGTTTATCCAATAATTCTTGTTGCATACGTTCCGTTTTATTTTGAAGTACAGCACCCGCAAATGCCATCGCAGCACACTCTTCCATTACTTTTGCATTATGTACCGCCTCTACTGGTGATGTACCCCAAGAGAATGGACCATGACTATGCACAAGCACTCCTGGCATTTGATCTGGATTGATATTTCTTTCTTTGAAGGTATCCACAATGACATTCCCTGTTTCTAACTCATAAGACCCTTGTATTTCAGCTTCTACCATTTTTCTTGTACATGGTATATCACCATAGAAATAGTCAGCTTGTGTCGTTCCTAACGCTACAATGTCTTGTCCTACTTGTGCAAATGAAGTTGCCCAACGAGAATGCGTATGCACTGCACCACCAATATTAGGAAAGTTTTTATAAAATGCAATATGTGTCATTAAATCACTGCTTGGTTTTAAATTTCCCTCTACTACGTTCCCATCCATATCACAAAGTACAATATCTTCTACTTTCATATGTTCGTATTCTACTCCACTTGGTTTGATCGCGATGATTCCTTTTTCACGATCAATTCCAGATACATTCCCCCAAGTAAAGGTTACTAGTCCATAGACTGGTAATAGAAGGTTTGCCTCAAGCACTTCTTTTTTTAACTCTTCTAACATAGCTATTCTCCTCTATTTCAACTTCCAGATGACATCATTCCAACGAAGTTCATTTCTCAATTCTGGAATGGTTGTATGTGCACCAATATGTATGAATTCCATATCCATAATCTGTGCAAAGTCTTCTAATTCTTCTGCGGTCAAATCATAACTAATGACAGAATGATGTGCTCCACCTGCATAAATCCACGCTTCTGCACTTGTCTCTAAATTAGGAAGTGGTTTCCATAATACACCCGCAACAGGTAGGTTTGGCATTTCATGTTCTTGTTTTTGACATACTACATCATTCACAATCATACGGAAACGATCTCCCATATCAACGATGGTTGCTAAAACCGCTGGTCCTTCTTTTGCCTTGAATGTTAAACGAGCAGGATCTTCACGATCTCCGATTCCTAATGGTACTACCTTAATTGCAGGTCTTTCAGCCGCAACACTTGGACATACCTCTAACATATGTGCCCCCATATTCATAGCCTGTTTTGGATCAAAGTGATAGGTATAATCTTCCATAAAGGCTGTTCCACCTTGTTTATCCACACACATCATCTTCATAATTCTACACAATGCCGCTGTTTTCCAATCTCCTTCACCTGCGAACCCCATGCCTTTACGCATCAAATCCTGTGCTGCTAAACCTGGAAGTTGACGTAACTGTTGTAAGTCTTGGAAGTTTGTATGGAACGCATTGTAATCCCCTTGTTCCTTCATAAACTTTTCAATTGCGACCTCTTCTCTTGCTTGATAGCGAATAGACGCAATATCATCTGTTTCAATTGTATATAAACGTTTGTATTCTTCCATTTGTTGATCAATTTCTTCTTCTGTTACATTGTCCACATAACGAATAATATCTCCAACACCATAATGATCGATAGTCCAACCAAATTTAATCGCAGCTTCTACTTTATCCCCATCCGTTACCGCAACTTCACGCATATTATCAGAGATACGCAATACCTTTACCTTTTGACTTTCAAATGCGCCAACTGCAGCACGCATCCACTTATTCATTCGATTACGCATTGTCACATCTTCCCAATACCCTGAAATCACCTTTTGTGAAAGCCTCATTCGTGTAATGATATAACCATGTTCTCGATCTCCATGCGCAGATTGATTCAAGTTCATGAAATCCATATCGATACTATCCCAAGGAATATCACGATTGAATTGTGTATTGATATGCAACAAGGGCTTCTTCAAAACTTTGAATCCTTTAATCCACATTTTACTTGGTGAAAATGTATGCATCCATGTAATTACACCAGCACAGTCTTCATCCGCATTCGCAAGGCAGATGGCATCATATATCTCTTTCTCATTTCGTACCACGCTATGATAAACGATTTCACATGGAATACTATCATCCTGATTCCATCCTTTCACCATCATATTCGCATGTTCATTTACGGATGCTAAAACATCCTCTCCATAAAGGTCTTGACTCCCTACAATAAAATGGAATTTATAGGTACCTAATGTTTTCATTTTTCGCTCTCCTTCTGATGCATTTCATCAATAACATATCGTTCAATATGTAAACATTTCTTGTATTGTTTCATATATTCGTTAAATCCTTCTTGTTGAGTACCATCTGGTTGTACCGTATGTACCTCTGTTTTCGCAAACACGCTACTATTTAAGTAATCCAACAAACTATGATAATTCTTTTGATTCACACGATAAGATGCTAATACAGCACATCCCCATGCTCCACCTTCACCTGCTGTTTCCATAACACTAACTGGCGATTGTAGACCTGCAGCCATAATTTTTTGACCCACTTCTAAAGTCTTAAAGAATCCTCCATGACCAAATAAGTTTTCAATCGTTATGTTTTCTTCCTTTATCAATATATCCATGCCTAGTTTTAATGTCGCAATAGAGGAATACATCTGCACGAGCATAAAGTTCGCAAGATTAAACTCTCCTTGTGGATTTCGAATCACCATAGGAAACCCTTCTTCAAATCCAGTAATATGCTCTCCTGATAAATAATTGCATGCCAACAATCCACCACCATCAACATTGCCTTCCATCGCTTTTTGAAATAAACAATCGTATAGTTCTTCTGTAGATATTTTTACATTTAACATTGCTAATAATTCTTTATACATATTTACCCACGTGTTTAATTCTGATGTTCCATTGTTACAATGTACCATGGCGACTGGTTTTCCATCTGGTGTTGTCACGATATCAATTGCTTCATATGCTTTTTGAAGTTCTTTTTCTAATACGATCATCGCAAAGATGCTTGTACCCGCGGATACATTTCCACATTTTTCTTTGATACTATTGGTCGCAATCATTCCCGTTCCTGCATCACCTTCTGGAGGACAGAATACAACACCTGCTTTTAAATCCCCTTCAGGATCCAATAACACAGCTCCACTTTCACTTAGCACACCTGCATCATCTCCCGCAGATAGAACCTCTGGCATAATATCTTTTAGCTTCCAATCAAATGCATGTGACGCAACAAGTTCATCAAAGTTATCAAGCATACCCTCATGAAAACATCCCTTATTTGTATCGATTGGAAACATTCCACTTGCTTCCCCTATACCAAGTACTCTTTTTCCAGTTAAACGATAATGCACATATCCGGCAAGTGTTGTTTGATAACGTATGCTTCTTACATGTTCCTCATTGTTCAGGATGGATTGATACAAGTGCGCAACACTCCATCTTTGTGGAATATGAAAATTGAACACTTCACTTAATGCTTCACTTGCTTCTTGAGTAATGGTATTTCTCCATGTACGAAATGGAACCAATAATTCATCCTGCTCATTAAACACTAAATATCCATGCATCATAGCACTGATACCAATTCCATCGATATGACGAAGTACAATATCATATCTTTCTTTTACTTGTATTTTTAATTTATGATAACAATCTTGTAGACCTTTGATAACATCAGGTACATCATATGTCCAAATACCATCTACCATTTTGTTTTCCCAATCATGGTTTCCTTGCGCAATGACACGATGATGTTCATCAATCAATACCGCTTTGATACGAGTAGAACCAAATTCAATTCCTAAATAACTCTTATTCCCAAATAGGACATTTTCAATTCCTTTATCCATAGTCACAAACCTCCTTTTTCGCCTGTGAGCCCTTACACCTTGATTATATGTTGTAAAACACCTTAAAAAAAGAATTCCATTGCCCTCTTATAGACATTTATTGTCCTATGGGATAAAATACAAGTAGAGGTGATGATATGCTTGCCAATTTTGAACAACGCAAAGATAGTGAACGAGTATGGGCTGGGCGCTATCGCAATCTTCATAACATTGCCCACTGGCATATGGAACACGAACTTATCTATGTAGAAGAAGGAGAAGTATGCGTTTCTCATAACGATGAAGAGTACACATTAAAACATGGTGATTTATTCTTTATCCACAGCGGGCAAGTGCATTATATTAACGCAAACGAAGATAGCATTGTACAAATTTTAATGTACGATAGTTCCTTTTTACCTTCTACAATGAATACTTATGTCATCAAGCAAGCACTCATAAAACAACCCTATGATTTTTGTACTATCTTCGATTCCATAAAACATGAACAACAAAAAAAGGATTCTTTCTATATCGAAAAAATCCAGTTACTATTACAAACATTGTTATTAGACATTTATCGTCATGAGGAAATCATAAAGAAATTTGATGTAGATAGTGATGATCACCTTACAAGTTATAAAGAACTACTACAAGAAATTCAAACACAATATCATTCCATCACGTTTTCAAAAGCTGCGGATATGATGGGATTATCCACATCCTATTTTTCCAGATATTTTCATAAAATTTCTGGAATGACATTTTCACGTTATGTAAATACCATCCGTATCGAAAAGGCAATTGAATGCTTGAAAGAGGGTAAATATAGTGTTACGGAAATATCTATGCAATGCGGGTTTGATACCATACGTCATTTTAATCGTACATTTAAAGAAATCACTGGATTAACACCACGACAAATGCCAAAGGACTATATTTTATATCACTATACAACAAAGGTTCTAAATGATCCTTTCGACCCTACTTCAAAGGAGTCCATTTTGCTATAAAAATAAATACACAATGTTTATTGTCGATAGGAATTCTCACACCTACTATTTGGTATTGAGTATTCCTTTTTTCAGATTATATCCAATACAAAAATAAAAACATAAAAAAGTGCAACAACTACTAGAAAAGCTAATTGCCGCACATATACACTACATAATTTTTTCTTTTAATTCAGATAGCGTTTCACAAGATATAAATACTTTTGTTATTTCTAATGCTTGTTCGTGGCTCAATGTAGACAACCAAGCAGTTTCATTCGTTTCATATTTTTGCATGATCAAATCTGCTACAACAGAAAGATATGCTTCTTCTTTACCTTTACGAGAACCGATTTCAATGCCTTGTTGGACGCCCATTTCCATACCCTTTTCTATACCCTTTTCAAGGCCTTCCTTCAAACCCTTTTTCATCCCCTTTTTTATACCTTGTTTCATACCTTGTTCTAGCGCTATTTGAGTCCTTTCTTCCAATTGGTTTTCCACTCTCATTTCACCCATTTCAATTGCCATTGCGATAGACCAAAGATCTTCATCATCTTGCATATGTTCGTATTTTTCCATGATTGCTTTCACCAACCTTTCATCTGACTTCAGTATATCACGATTCCCACTGTTTTTAAATAGATAACAAAGCTGTTCAAATCCGCTCATATGTAAGGCACCTTTTTCTTTCGCTATACGCTCGATTGCAGGTAAATGAATGAAGATGCTCCTTATGAGTGAATCGCCTCCCATTGGATCTCCATCTTCATCTTTCAACTCATACTTATTGATTAATCTATGATTAGATAAAGCATATGCATCTATGAATACAATTTGATATACATGTTGTAACTTTCTGTAATTATCTCCTCTCTTTAACTGATTCGATAACATTCTAGTTAAATACAATTGAAATCTTTTATTATCCAACGATCCAATATAAGTTGTCTGCATTTCGATATCATATTCATTCCCTTGTTCATCTTTCACATGAACATCCAATATCACTCCCTTCTTACCGATAATTTTCGCATCCATAATCGGATTTAAAACTTTGCTCTCTTTGGGATGAATTCCCGTAAGTTCTTCAATGATGGTATGACGAATGAATTTCGATGTTTCATCATCTGCGCTTAATGCATACTTGAAAAATACATCATTACGAAAATTTACTTCTTTAGTTTTTGTGATCATCATTATGATTCCTCCTTGGAAAGGGTATACCCCTTCCATAGGTATATACGAAATAAATTTCAAAAATCCTAAAATTTTTACGTATTTGTTAAATTAATTCAAAAAAAGACGAATCTTTCGATCCGCCTAGAATAATCCTACAATATGTCCTTCTTCGTTAATATCCATGTTTAATGCTGCAGGTTGCTTTGGAAGTCCTGGCATCGTTAACACTTTTCCAGTCAACGCAACAATAAATCCTGCGCCAAGTGATGGACGAAGTTCACGCACTGTAATTGTAAATCCAGCAGGTGCTCCATATAACTTATCATTATCACTTAAAGACATTTGCGTCTTAGCCATACAAATTGGCATCTTATTCCAACCAAGGGAATTATAAAGTTCAATTTGTGCTTTTGCTTCTTCGCTAAACTCAACACCATCTCCACCATATACTGTTTTTACAATGGTTTCTATTTTCTCTTCAATAGATTGTTCAACATCATATAATGGAGCGAAACTATTTTCTTTATCGCATAGTTCGATCAATTGGTTCGCTAAATCGATCGCGCCATCTCCACCTTTTGCCCAAACTTGAGACAATGACATTGGATGGTTGTTTTCTTTACACCAATTTTCTAATGCTTCCACTTCTTTTGCTGTATCTGTTGCGAATTCATTGATTGCGATAATATAAGGCAATCCGAAGTGTTTCACAGTATCGATATGTTTTGCTAAGTTGGAACATCCTTCTAACATTGCTTCTACATTTTCTTCTTTTAAATCTTCATATGCAACATTACCATGTTGTTTCAATGCACGAATGGTCGCAACTATCACAACTGCGCTTGGCTTTAAACCACCGAAACGGCATTTAATATCTAAGAATTTTTCTGCACCTAAATCTGCACCAAATCCAGCTTCTGTTACTGTATAATCAGCTAACTTCAAACAAGTTTTTGTTGCTAGGATAGAATTACATCCATGCGCTATATTTGCGAATGGTCCACCATGAATCAACACTGGGTTGTGTTCTAATGTTTGTACCATATTCGGTTTAATAGCATCTTTCAATACCATCGCAAGTGCCCCTTCGATTCCTAAATCTTTTACATAAATAGGTTCACCTTTGCTATTATAAGCAATCAACATATTACTTAAACGTCTTTTTAAATCCATCAAAGATGTTGATAAACATAATACAGCCATTACTTCAGAAGCTACTGTAATATTAAATCCATCATGACGTTCTACACCATTTGCTTTTGGTCCTTGTCCTATTTCAATAGAGCGAAGAGAGCGATCATTCATATCTAAACAACGTTTCCAAGTAATATTTTCAATATCGATATCCAATTCATTTCCTTGATGAATATGATTATCTAAACATGCACTTATTAAGTTATTTGTAGTGGTAATAGCATGCATATCTCCTGTGAAGTGAAGGTTGATATCTTCCATTGGAACTACTTGTGCATATCCTCCACCTGCAGCTCCACCCTTTAGACCAAAAACAGGTCCTAAAGAAGGTTCACGTAAGGCAATCATTGTCTTTTTACCAATTTTATTTAAAGCATCTCCCAATCCAACGGTTGTTGTAGATTTTCCTTCTCCAGCCTTTGTTGGATTGATCGCAGTTACTAAAATCAATTTCCCATCTTCTTTATCCGCATTGCGATTCAATAAATCTAAAGAAACTTTAGCTTTATAATTTCCATAGTATTCTAAATCACTTTCTTCTACGCCAATTTTTGCGGCAACATCCTTGATGTTTTCTAACTTGCATTCTTGCGCAATTTCTAAATCTGTCTTAAACATAAAAGCCCCTCCTACATATCTTTCTTTCCGATATCATTACGATAGAATAATTTATCACATGCTATAGCGTGAACATCTGCATATGCTTTATCATACGCTTCTTCTAATGTAGGTGCACTAGCAGTTATTGTTAATACACGCCCTCCATCAGTTACAATCTTTCCATCATGCATTGAGGTTCCCATATGGAAGACCATAGAATCTATCTTATCTAAGCCTTCAATAACAGCACCTTTTGTTGAACTAGCAGGATATCCCTCACTTGCCATAACAACGCCAAGCGTTACATTTTTATCCCATTCTAATTCTGTTTTACTATGATTCATGATATTTTCAATTACATCACATATATCTGTTTTTAAACGAGGCAAGATAACTTCTGCCTCAGGGTCTCCAAAGCGAGCATTAAATTCAATCGTTTTTACACCGTGTTTAGTTAACATCATTCCACCATACAAGAACCCTGTGAATGGATATCCTTCTTTCACCATTGCTTTTGCCATTGGAATCATAACATTATTCATAGCTTCATCAATGATGTCCTCAGTAATCTTTTTGACTGGTGAATATACTCCCATACCCCCAGTATTAGGTCCTTTATCTCCATCATATGCACATTTATGATCTTGTGCAATTTCACAAGGAAGTACTAAATCATCACATACGAAACAAATTAAAGAAAATTCAAACCCTACTAAACATTCTTCTATAACTACCTTATTTCCTGGAATATCAAAAGCAATATCAAGTGCTTCAATTGCTTCTTGAATATCCTGAGCAACGGTTACACCTTTTCCCGCTTTCAATCCATCTTCTTTTATAACAATTGGAGCACCATGTTTTTCCACATAGCAAATAGCATCTGCTTTGTTATGGAACGTTTGATATGCTGCTGTTGGAATTCCGTATTTATCCATAATTTGTTTTGAGAAATCTTTGCTTGATTCTACTTGTGCAGCATCCTTCGTAGGTCCAAAAATCTTTAACCCCTCTTTTTGGAACGCATCTACAACACCTAACGATAGGGTATGTTCAGGACCAACAATGGTCAAATCAATTTCATTTTCTTTCGCAAATTTTGTTAATCCTTCGATATCATTATCCGCGATATTAACACACTCTGCCAAATTTGCCATTCCTGGATTTCCAGGAGCTGCATAAATTTTCTTTACACGTGCACTTCTACTAACTGCATGAACAAGAGCATGTTCTCTTCCACCCTTACCAATTACCAATACTTTCATTTGCCTCATATCCTTTCCAATTCACTTTAGTTTATATAGTTTCAATTCAAAATACATTATTATTTTACTTTATTTCATGAAACTTTACAATGAAATCGGATAAGGTAAATGCATTCCTATCACATTTATCTAATAGAAGCTAGAAATCCTCTTTTTTCTAAGACAAATACCCTATACATTTTTTTACTCCTATGATTAAAAAAAGTCCCTGTACAAATTCTACAAAGACTTTACTATGTTCATAAAAAGCATTTATTTCGTACAAAACCGTTTGATTGCTTGGGCAACATTCCCCTCCATAAGGATAGCAGTTTCTTTCACAATATATTGTGGATTTTCTACCATTCCCCGTCTCACCCAATCAAGTATAATTCCAACAAAAGCATACTTATAAAAGTTCGCAATAAACGATTTGTCCTCTTCGCGTATAGAAAGATGTTTGCTCATTTCTTCTATCACATGATAAAGAACTTGATACGTTTCACGATATAAAAAATTTTCTAAATGTTCACGACTGATTGAGTGATATGTGCTTATCGCAAAATCTTTCTCTTCTAGTGCATATTCAAAAATACGTAGATATCCTTCTTCCCAGTTACGATAAGATTTCTTATCCGCAATCACTCTACTAGCTTCATCGGTATATATCCATTCAATCAAATCGTATATATCTTGAAAGTGATAATAAAACGTTTGTCGATTGACTCCACATTCTTCGCATAAGTCTGTGATTGTAATTTTATCTAGTGGCTTCTCTATGAGCTTGTTTTTCAATGATGAAGCCAGTGCTTTTTTGGTAGTTGTGGACATTGAACCATCTCCTTGCTCCTGAAATATGCATATAGTATAGCACACTTAAGATTGAAGTATAGTAGGAATGTTTTATCCACAATCGGCATGTATCTTATGCTTTTGCTTGGGAAATCTTTTTAAACATCCATCGAACGAATGCTCCACCAAAAAATATTTGCCATCCTAAAGCCATTGGGAAATTCATTGCGGTTGTTTGTAGCCATACACCAATGATTTCTACACCTGCATTCTTAAATAAAAGCGTTGCGATAAAGCTCATGATGGGGCACATAAGACATACGATTACAGAACATAACACTAAACGAATAAAAAATGGACGATCTTGTTTAGGATCTACAAGTTTGAACGTCATGTGAGTTGCTAGTTTTTCAATGATAAAGAACTCAAGTATAATCGCAATCGGCCACATAATCATCATTTCATGAAACGCAAGTATAAATACTTGATTTGTCATTCCACCAAGTGCAAGGGAAATATTATAACATATCATTGCGTACACCATGATAAACGCCATGGCAAGCGTAAAAATAAAGCTTTGTAATTTTGTTTTTGGCATAAAGAAACCTCCTATTGTACTGTATATTGTGTTGTTTCACGCAACTTGTGCGGTTTCTAATTTATACCAAAATACTTTTATACACCGTCGTAGATAATATCATATTTTTTTATTCTATGTAAGCATTTATTTTACATTATATAAAAAGTGCTCAAGGCCCTTCTCAATCATGAATGTACATGATAAAGAATTGCAAAGAGCACTGTATTGCTTCTTATTCCCATTTTGTATGAAAGGTTCCCTCTTTATCGGTTCTTTCATATGTGTGAGCGCCAAAGAAATCACGTTGAGCTTGCAATAGATTTGTACTTAAATACTTTGTACACATTCCATCTAAGTATTGAACAGAACTACTTAATACAGGTGTGAAACATTTGTTTTTTATAGCATGTAAAAGTACTCGTCTAGCTCCATCATTACATTGTTTGATCTCTTTTGAAAGTACATCTGATAATAATAAATGTTCAAGCTTTGCATCTTTCATATATGCCCTAATAATTTCTTGAAGAAACACAGATTTTATAATACAACCATTTTGCCAAATACGTGCAACTTCCTTCATATCAATTTGATAATCATTTTCTAATGATACCTTATGAATTAAGTGAAGTCCTTGCGCATACGTAGAAATCCTAGCCGTATATAAAGCATCTTCTAAATCTTGCAACAAATCCCCTTCATAGGGTATATAAGCATCTTTTTTATAGTGATCGCTTAGTTGTTCACGTATTAACTTTTCACTCGATAGAAAGCGAACTTGAACTGCTTCAGTTAAACTCGGTATTGCAAGAGCAAAATCAAAAGAAATTTGTGATGTCCACTTTCCTGTCCCTTTCTGTCGAGCAAGATCGCTTATATATGGTAATAAATACTCACCCTCTTCTTTATGGCAAAGAATTTCATATGTAATATCCATTAGATATGATTTTAATTTACCACTTCGCAAAACATCCCATGCTTGAATTATTTCCTCTTGCGACTGAAGATTGTCTTTTAGTATTTCATAAGCTTCCGCAATAACTTGCATATCAGCGTATTCGATTCCATTATGTACCATTTTTACAAAATGACCAGATCCGCCTTTCCCTATATAAGTGCAACATGCACTTCCATCTTCATTATGAGCTGCTATGCTTTCCAAAATATCTTTTACTGATTGATATGCTTCTGCATTTCCAGAAGGCATGATACTTGGCCCTAACAAAGCCCCCATTTCTCCACCTGACACTCCACTTCCTATAAAATGAATTCCAACCGATTCAAGTTCCTCTTGACGACGTTGCGTCTCTTTATAGAACGTATTTCCACAATCCAATAAAATATCTCCTCTTTGCAGTAGAGGAATCAAAGCTTTGATAACATCATCTACCGCAAAATCCGCTACCATAAGTATAATTTTTCGCGGTTTTTCAAGACTATGAACAAACTCTTCTAATGTATCATATCCTTCTATTCCCTGATATGTGTTTACAAACGTATGAAGTACCTCTTTATTTCGATTATAGACACTGATGCTATGATTTTTTGAGTGAATATTCCTTGCCAAAGATTGACCCATGACACCTAAGCCATATAAGCCTATTTTATTTCCCATACATCATTTCCTCTTCTTTTATTCTTTTCTTTAATTCTATTTTTGCATCTTCGATTAATGATGGATTGTTAAAAAGCTCAACAATAGCATTTGCCATCGCTTTTGAAGTTACATCCAAGCAATGCTTTCCATTTTCACTAATAGATAATTCTCGAAATTGTTCCGTATGTCCTGAAATCTTTTTTTCAGGTAATATGGTTCCATATATATTACAGGAAGGAATAACACGTGATACATTCCCTAAATCCTCTCCACCAGCATCACTAGGCATACCTTCCATCACTCCTTCATGAAGTGCGAGCAGTTCGTTTCGACTCAAATCGCCAAGTACAGAATTAGGTGTTCTACCAAGGTATCCACCTAACTCTTCCATAAATACTCGACAGCCCGTTGCTAATCCCATCCCTTTTGCTATATTTCGAATCTTTGTTTTTATCATAGATATATTAGATGCAACCATCGTTGAAATTTCAACTTCTAATTTTACGTGATCACTTATTCTGCCGAGATCAGTATTTGTTTCGCTTATAATACAGCAAATGTGAACATCATCGCGAAGTTGCTGACGAAGTAATCCAATCGCTTGATAAAATAACGATGCAGCATCAAGAGCATTGATTCCATCCTCTGGATGACTCTGCGCATGTGCACTTTTCCCTTCAAACGATATCGAAAGATCACAGAAGCTTGCACATGATCCGCCAATTCGTGTCATAGCACTCGTTGGATGCATAAGAAATACTGCATCTAGGTGATCAAATTCGCCATGCTCTAACATGATGATTTTTCCACCGCCATCTTCTTCAGCAGGTGTACCATATACTTCAATGGTTCCCTTTAAATCACTATTTTCTAATGCTTTTTTTACAGCATAAGCACACCCTAGTGCACTACTTGCAATCAAATGATGTCCACAAGCATGTCCCATATGTTCAAGTGCATCATATTCCGCAAAAACGGCAATATGAGGACCATTTCCTTTTTCAAAACGAGCACGGAATGCGGTCGGTAATTTTCCAACGTTCTTATCAATCGCAAACCCATGATTCTCTAATTCCTCACATAGTGCTGCACAAGCTTTTTTTTCTGCAAAGGCTACTTCAGGATTCTCAAACAGATAGTTCGCAATGTTCCATAACCCTTCAAATTCTTGGTCGATCGTCTCTGTGCATAGCTGCTTGATATCTTTAAGTTTCATAAGCAAAAGACTCCTTAAACAATTTTAAAGAAAGATAAGATTAAACTTGCAATGATAATTCCAATTAAAATTCCTCCATATTTTTGCCCTTTTTTCTTCATGTAAAAGTAGATCCCACAAATAAGTGCAAATGGTAATAACCCTGGTAAAATGCCATCAAGAATATCTTGTAATAAGATTGGATCACTATTTTCCAGTTTGAATCCTGCTGTAGTTGTCAAAGATACATATCCAGCGGAAAGTGCTCCCATCATCATTAATCCCAAAATACTACATGCATCGATGATATGATTCATTAATCCGCTTTGAATAAGCTTGCTAATGGCAGATCTTCCTAATGTATACCCTAGTTTACTCATGTACAGGCCAATAAAGTACCCTGAAATTGGAAACAGTAGTACAAAGAATGCACCAAGTAAGTTGTTTGATAATGCTAAAGTTGTGGCTAATGCCAAACAAATTGGTTTTATTGTTCCCCAAATCAGCGTATCTCCAATACCCGCAATAGGCCCCATAAGTCCTGTCTTTAATGCGACAATCATTTCATCCGACATTTCTTCTTCATTGATTGCCATTTCTTCTTCTAAAGACAATGATATACCTTGGATGACAGAACCTATAGTTCCCTCTGTATTGAAAAATTGTAGATGTCGTAATAATGCTTTTTGGTAATCCTCATCATTTGGATAAATTTTACGTAACGCATTCTGAATACTTGCGCAAAATGATAAGGACTGCATACGATCATAACAATGCGATACTTCACAAATCCAATACCATGTGTTGTATGCGCGAAATAAATCTTTATTAGTTAATTTACTTGTTTTTTTAACCTCTGCCATAATTACACCTCATTTTTCTTTTTCGTCATTAAGAATAAATATAAAACAGCAATACATACTCCGAATACAGCAATCCCCATCGTCGGTACATTCAAGTAAATTACTGTGAAGAAACCTATTACAAAGAATGGTAGAAATTCTCTTTTTCCAATTGTATAAACAGCCATCGCAAAACCTATTGCAGGTAAAGTACCTCCGGCAACTTCAACACCATGCATTGCCCAATCTGGAATTGCCTCGATTGCACTTTGCACAATTGTTGGTGCTAAAATATTCGCTAAGAAAATAGGAACAGCGGTTAATAGAAACGTTAGTAGTAATGGATATATGGTAGCATTTCTATTTAATCCTTTGTAGTTTCCTTTCTTTACAGCACGTTCTGCACGTATAGTAAACGTTGAGTTAATTGAATATTTTAAATTCCATAAAACTGATCCTAAAATACCAAATGGAACAGCAAGTACAGTCGCAGCGTGAGCATCTAAGCCTGTCCTTAATGCAATTGGAATTGCTACTAATGCTGCACTTGATGCACATGCAGGAACAGTTCCCCCTGGATAGATAATTCCCAAATACATTAGCTCCAAAGATCCCCCAATTAATAACCCTTCTTTTACTTGACCAGTTAATATACCTAATAATGCACCAACCAGTACAGGTTGTCCTAAAGTATCACTTAGCGTGTATCCAAAGTCTGTCGTAGAAACAAACTGCCATAATCCACAGAACAAGGCAATCATAATTAAATTTGTATCCATCATTTTCCTCCTAATTATCGAATTGTAACTTTTCGATTACTTTCTCTATTTCAATTTTTTGTTGTGTCGGAACTACATGGATATACACATGTTTATCTTCTGCACACATTTCTTTTATTAGGCTTACGTCATAAGCATCAAAAGAAATTCCAGATGATGTACCGACACGTCCCGCTCCACCACCTAATCCACCTATTTGAATTTGGGTCATTGGAAAATTTAGTTTTTGTAAGGCTCTACAATCACTAACTCCTTTAAACAATAAAAGCACATTTCCTTCTCCAAGCTGGTTTTCTTTCCAACTTGTAGCCATTTCTTGAACCGTATAAATATCAACTTTCACATTGGAAGGTGCAGCCATTTTATAAACGCTTCCTAGAAAATCATCCTTTGCTAATGCATCATTTACAATGACAATACGATTTGCATTTGCTTCTTTCACCCACTTTGTTACTACTTGTCCATGAATTAAACGGAAGTCAATTCTAATCAATTTGATATCTGCCATACATTTCACTTACCTTTCTTTTAAAATCTTTAATACATCTTTTCCACTTTCTTGAAGTGTACAAATACCAATCTCTTTTAATTCCTCAAATGGTACTTGCATCATCTGTGATGTTACTTCTAAATACATTGCTAAGTTCAAACCTGTGATAGCTTCCATGTCATATGTTTTTGACAATATTGCACAGGTGTTGCAGGGCGTACCTCCAAACAAATCAACTAGACATAGAACTTTTGATGGGCCCTTCTTCAGTTCTTCCTCTAGCAGCATTTTGTAATCTTCTGGTGGCATCCCTTGTAGCAATGGAAATGCAAACACATTTTCTACTTTGCCTGCAATCATTTCAGCTGATTTTATAAGTTCTTCACAAAACTTTCCATGAGAGCAAACAAATATTTTGATATCTTTCATGCTTAATCTCCTTTCAAGCCAACTCACCCTTCTTATAGCAAATTCCGTGCCAAAATAAAAAACGCCATAGTTACGGCGTTTTTTACACTTATTTTCATAGCGTGTTATTCTGTGTCAAAGATGTCCATAATATATGTTACTTCTGTGTCAGAAATCACAATTTGGAACTCATCTTCAATAACTTTCATCCCTGTGCGAATTATTCTATATAATTTTTCATTTCTTTGAATTCTTGTTTTATAGTCATCATACTCCATTTCTTGTCTACGGACACATCTTTCAATCATACAACCAACATGTAGCATATATCCAATCAATACACGATTATAATCATCCACTTGATACATTTTTGAAATCATTTTGAAGGATTTACGAATGGATACATCTGCTTTCGAAGGATCAAGAAAAATCAAGGACTCTTTTAGAAAATTATTGGTCATAAAATTTGGTGGAATCAAATTATCAGCTTCCACTCCGATTGTTGTCTGTAGAATTTGATTAAGTTGAGGCAATCCATCTTCAAGAATTAATCGATCACTAGAAATATATATAACATCTTGTAATTGTAAATCGATTGCCCCTACAACTGCTAGTATCGTCTTATTTAGAATATCTTTTTGATAAAATGTTTCTTTATTGCATGGAATGATTTCTATCAGATAATCTTTGATTAATGGTAACGCAGAGCGAATCAAGTCTCCTAATTTTATAGCAGCACCTTCGCCAGTGATACACGTTGTGATAATGGCGAATTTTTCTTTTGTTCTTTTCTCTTTGGTGTACAATTTTCCAATATAGGGTGTATAGCTTCTAAGCTCTTTATATAGCGCATCTAATTCATATTCACTTAACATTGTCTTACGCAAAGCTTCCAAGACAAATGGTGTCGTTGCCATATCTATAGTACGAATAGCAATTCCGGTATTTTTCATAATCATCTCACCAAACGACAACAAAGACCCCATGTCTACTAATAACAAAACACCCTTACCTTCATCAATTTCTTTCACCTTATCCGTAACGATCGTTAAAAATTCATCTACATTTTGATGTAAACTCATATCAAGTGCATGTCCATGTCTTGTATGTAAAAGGGTATTTGCAACATCTACCATATTACGCGCCACACCATTGCCATGAGCAATTACAAGTAATGCTATGTTTTGTGATATCTTTTCTTCTTTTCCGATACATAAGAACATAGTAAAGAAAATTAATTCTTGTTCATCAAACATTATTTCTAATTCTTTTTCCAAATATGCACGTATTTCTTTCGCTACGATATACTCATTTGGGTTTTCACGCAACACTTCTTGAACATTTGATGTAAGTTCGCTACTTCCTCTCTTATGTTCCATAAGTGCTGATATATGAAGAGCCATTGCAATACAAACTCTTTGTGAAATCGTCCTACGTAGTTTTTGACCAGCTAATTGTAAAGCTATTTCAGTCGCATGATAAATATGTAAAGGAATAATTTTATGCAAAACATCTTCTTCCTCTTCTGCTTGTGCTTTATCAAACAAAGACTGTGTATATTGGTTGATGTAGTACTGGATGTTATCATTTGCTTCCTTTGCACTTACTCCATGAATTTCATATTCATGAAATTTATGATTGATTTCTTTGTAAATATCTTGAAATTTACGATCATAATTTTCTTCAGAAGTTTCTTTATCGTATATCAAAGTGGTACTATCATGCAACTTCAAAAATTCCTTAATTTCTTTCTGCTTTGTTGAATTTAACAATCCTCTATATATATGATCTTGTAAGATATTCGTTGTAATTTTGATTACTTCATAATCCTTCATTTTAAATGCTAAAAAACCATTTGCACACAATAAGCGAATATCTGCTTTTAGCTGCCCGATATTACCTTTGCATTCATAGGAAAGTAAAGCACATATAACTTTATGATTCACATGAATAGGAATACGTACCTGATTATATTCTTGTCGGAAAAATTTTTCAATTAAATCATAACGTTCCTGTATGGTACGTTCATCCAATGAAGGCATTGTAATATTCATTGGAATTCGTCTTAAAAACGTTTGTAATAAAGAACTCTCTAAATTTTCTGTAGTTGCGGCTATGATTAATATCTTTTTAAGTTCTACATTCTCATTCGCCCCTAATTTTCGATACTCTCCACGATCCATTAACATGAATAACATTTCTTGTCCTTCTGGAGGTAAACGGTGTACTTCATCCAAAAAGAGAACACCACCACGAGCTTTTTCCACCAATCCATCACTGGATACATCGGCTCCTGTATAGGCACCTTTTACATACCCAAATAGTTGGCTCAACAATAGCTGAGGATTATCTGCATATTCCGCACAATTAAAAATAACAAACTGTGCTCCCTTATCTAATACTCCATATGAAACTGCATAATGAAACATAATTTCCGCAAACATCGTTTTCCCTGAACCCGTCGGTCCTACTAACAATGTGTGCAGTCCGAAAGGAGGATAAATCATTGCTGCTTTTGCTTTTTTAATCACTGTTTTCAGACTTTCTTCACTACCAATTACATGATAAAAATCATCTACACTATTCGAATCTAACCCTAATAAATCATGTAGAGAGTCTGTTTCAAATTGGGTAATTTTCTTACGCAATAGTTGCTCCATACATTCTACATCGAAATAATAAACAGGACGACCCATTGTTTTGATAACCATTTTATCTTGCTGTAGCTGATTTAATTCCTTACTTGTGTTTGCTCGATCAAGATCGAGTATTTGTGCAATCTCAGCAGCAGTAATACCATCGAATCCTTGCTCTATTTGCTGCTGTGTAATATCCTGACAGAGACGTTTTAAACAGTCGTAAATCCTAGATTTTCTTAACATTTCATGCACCCCAATTTTCTTTTTTTACGCTTATTCACAATCATTATCATACATATATCTTCTAACTTTCGATTATAGATGATATATGTATAAATGTCAAAATAAAGCACTTCCAAATATTGGTTATTCATACATATTCGCTCTGTCTAATTCATGTGAATTACAAGATGTAAAAAAAACACTCCAAAATTAATGAAGTGTTTAAGCGTGCATTTCATCCAATCGGCGATATAAATCCATAAACTCATCACAAAGAATTTTAAAACATTCTGCACTCATCAATTGATCTTGCGCATGGGTTAATAAAATATTCAATTCAACCTTTTCGCCACCAGCTTCTTGTTGAATTAACTGTTGATGAATACGATGTCCTTTCGCATACATTTCATTCCCTTGCCTAACCAATGTATTGCACATTTCATAGTTATGACTCTTTGCCTCCTGTATAGCTTGAATATAAGAATTTCGTGCTTGCCCTACAGAAGAAATGATTTCCAAAATCTCTAATTCTGAACTTACCATCGCTCTCACCTCGCGTCAATCTGTGTCCCTATTGTATCATACTTTAAGAAAACATTTTACTACGAATTTAGGAAATAGATATTTTTTTCTGTGGGAAGTAAATTTTTGCCTCTTCTTTCAAATCTACCTTTGTTAAAGCTTGTACAATATCACTCGCACTCGATAACTCTTTCACTTCTCCACTATCACTTAATACCCAAATATTATGTGTTCCTTCTTTTCCTGCATATGGTGAATATGGTTTTTGTGAAACAGCATCTTGGAATACATAATACGTATCATCGTAGCCCATTTCTCTTACTTTTTCACGGATTCTTTCCACATCCGCTGGATCATTACTACTAATATATTCAAACAGATGACGATTCAATAATCGATATGCGAGATCACTTAATGTGAAGTCCTCACAGTTTTGGAGTAATGCAAATCCATATAAAGCTGCAGATTCATCAAGACGATGTAAGTCATGAATACTAGCCTCTTCACCAGCTAAGAATGGTTCAAACATTGGCACATCCTTTAACATTTCTGGGTGAAGCGTATAGACATCTTTCATACGTTGAAACATAATGGATAAAAGAGCTTCATAACTACGTGCTACAGGATGTAAATAAACTTGCCAATACATATGGTATCGCGCCATAATATAATCCTCGACACTATGAATACCACTTTCTTTCACAACGATTCTTCCGTCTTTCACACGGATTGTTCTTAGGATTCTTTCCAAATCAAAATTCCCATAACTTGTACCCGTAAAATAAGCATCACGCAATAAATAATCCATACGATCCGCATCCAATTGTCCACTTACCAATTGGTTCATACATTCTTTAGGATGTTGATACAAAATAATACTTGCGACATCAGAAGGAAGTTTAGGGTCATATCGCATTAGAATATCATGAATCTCACTATCTTCCATAATTATCTTTACTGTATATTCTTCATGCTTATATACACTGATGCCTTCAAATGCATGAGAAAAAGGCCCATGCCCTATATCGTGTAAAAGCCCAGCTAACATTGCACACGCTTTTTCATATTCCGTTAATTCTTTACTTAAGGAATCAATTTCCTCTACCATACGACGTACAATTTCATACACCCCTAAAGAATGTGAAAAACGTGAATGTTCTGCAGTATGATATACCTGAAAATCTCCACCTAATTGATGAATCCGGCGTAATCTTTGCATCTCCTTAGCATTGATACAATCCCATATCACTTGTAAGTCCACATGGATATATCCGTGAATTGGATCTCTCATGACCTTGGTTTCATTCGTCTTTATCATAATCTCACGCCCCTTTTCTATAGTATACTACGTTTTTAGTACGTAACATAGCCACTTTTTTCAATCAGCTCTTTTCCCTGTGAGGAAGTAATCCATTGTAATAACGTATCTATTCTTTCGTTTTGATTGGATTCTAAGTGGATCGCGTAGAATGGAAATATAAACGGATAACTATCATTACGTACATTTTCTTTATCTGGTGATATTCCATCAATCTTCAAAAGTTTTATTTCTTTATTATTTACCATTTCCTTTGCGAAGTATCGAAATGAATACCCAATCGCATTTTCACGATTTTGATAATCTGCAGTTTGTGAAATGATTCCACCCATTCCTTGTACCACATTTTCTTCTATGGGCTGCATCACTGGTGTATCCTTCATCATACTTAACAATGCTGTTTGAGAACCACTACCTTCTGGTCGTTGATATGCTTTGATGGTTTCGTCCTTACCACCGACCTCTTTCCAGTTTGTTATCTTTCCACTATAAATATCTTGTATCTGTTCACTTGTTAAGGAATCTACTGGATTAGCCGCATTCACGAAAAATACAAAGCTTTCTTTACCAATTGGTGTTTTCACCATCGTTTCATTCGCATTGTCAAAATCACTTTGTTGTCCTTTGCTTGGTTCAAATACAAAAATCATATCTCTTTCTTTTTCTAACAATCGTCGATAAGCATCAGGTGTTGTATAACAAGTAACATCCCCATCATATAAAGGATATTCTTTTTCAGGATAGATTGCCTGTGCAAACGATGCATATACAGGATAAAATGCAGTAGCTCCATCCAATGTGATCACTGGTTCTTCTATTTGAAGACTTGCCTTTTGATCTAACGTTGCTAATAGCTTACTTTGAAATGGTCTGTATTGTTCTAAATCAACTTCTGTTGAAACCTTCACATAACGATCTTGATATGCATCATATGCAAGTGTACCTGCATAAGTAGCTCCACTCAAAATTAAAGGGAATAGGAAAACAGCCAGAATTTTAAACTTTGCCATCTTTTGATGAACAACATAATTTATAACCATTAACCAAACGATTCCATAAACAGATACGCTTAGAATAACGGCTACATATTGTATATACACATGGGTAGAAGACCAAGCTGAATATAGCAAAAATATTACTGTTTGGGGAAGCGATATTAGTGTTAATATAAAGGTTACTACAATCAATGCAATATTAATTTTTGTGGTTTTTTTCATGTGTTCTCCTTTTTCAATATGAACTCTCTATAAGTGCCTGCAAGATTGGTTGATCTGCTTCTTCAAATGAATACGCAGTAAGTTCATTCGCCCGTACAAAACAAGCTTCATGATGAGCGTGTAGCTTTATCTCACCAGATACAAACTCACAAAGAAACGCAGATACCTGTAGTATCATATCTTCCCTTTCATCTATAATATCTAGTACATGACGTATTACATTCACATCGATTTCTAGTTCTTCCTTGATTTCTCTTTGAACTGCTTCTTCAAGAGATTCATTTGCCTCTACTTTACCACCTGGAAATTCCCATATATTTTCACGTACACCTTTTCCTCTTCTTGCGATTAAATATTTACCATTTTGTTTAATGATTCCGCAAACTACTTGTATCGTCTTCATCATGTAACTCCTCACTAAGATCAACTAGCGTATGAAGATCTAATTCATCTTTTTGTCGTACTTCATCTAATAAAATTGTATTATCTTTTCTAATGAACTTCCAATATTCAAAAAACTCGTGTGATCTTTTATCTCCTTCGATGATAACCTCTTCTACTTCATCGATTTTAAAATCTACCATCTTACCTCTAATACACACCCAAAACATATCATGTTCATTTACTTTGGAATCATAAATACTTACAACATGGCTTGATAATAGTTTTACCTTATCTAATATATTACGTTCTTTGCGTATATCCATCCAATCAATTTTCATACGCCAATTCTCAAACAAGTCTTCGCTTACATATGGTTTTAAAATCTCTATATTCTTATTTGTCCATGCACTTTGTGCTTTATAGAAAATTTCTTCCACTTGTTTTTGTATACGACGTTCATCCCAGAATTCATCTATATCATCTAGTTCTTTTAAAAGTTTTCCACTTATTCTTTTCTTTTTATATACTTGATAACGGAAATAATAGGCAGAACCTCCTACCCCAAAAATCATAAGTCCAACAAATCCTATACTTATAAACATTCCATCCCTTGAATCACCATGAGATGAAGATCCAGATGAAGATGAACTCCCTGATCCTCCTGAGCCACCACTTCCTCCACTTCCGCCAGATCCTCCGCCTCCTGCTCTGCCTTGGATTGGAACGATACATAACAACATCATGATGATACAATATATTATTTTATTTACTTTCTTCATAACTTTCCCCTTTGTCTACTTACATTATAACGAAGCCTTTTCAGTATGTAAATGAAACAATCCTTACTATATTCTTAACTTAAAATATGCTATAGTATTGGTACTAGGAGGTGTTTTTATGAAAGTCGCAACAATTGGGACTGGTATGATTGTTGACTGGTTCTTAAATGCCGCTACACAAAATGATATAGAATGTGTGGCAATGTATTCACGTAACAAAGAAAATGCAAAAAATCTTGCGGAAAAATATCATATTACAGATATTTATACGGATTTGGATGAGATGTTATCTAGGGAAGATATTGATTTTATTTATGTCGCATCCCCAAACAGTTTACATTATGAACATTCCTTCAAAGCAATGAAGGCTGGGAAACACGTCATTTGTGAAAAACCTTTTGCTTCTACTCTAAAAGAATTTGATACTCTATTTGCATATGCAAAAGAACATTCTTTATTCTTACATGAAGCAATCGTTACTGCACATATGCCAAACTATAAACTAATTAAGGAACAAATCAAACGATTAGGAACCATTCGTATGGTACAGTGTAATTTTTCACAGTACTCTAGTCGTTATGATAAACTACTTGCTGGTGAAACTCCAAATGTATTTAACCCTGCTTTTTCAGGTGGTGCATTAGCGGATATTGGGATTTATAACTTACATTTTGTAATTGGTCTATTTGGAAAACCACAAGACCTTCACTACTTCCCTAATAAACATCCTAATGGAATTGATACAAGTGGCGTATCCATTCTAGAATACGATGGTTTTAAAGCAGTATGTGTAGGATGTAAAGATACTAAGAGTAAATGCATTTCACAAATACAAGGTGAAAAAGGATATATCACATTACATTCTGAAACAAGCAAATGTGCTAGCTTTACCATTCATGTAAATGGTACTGATGAAGAACTATCTGTGAAACAAAATGAAATTTCACTCTTTTATGAATTACAAGACTTCAAAAAACAATTTGAAGAAAATGCTCTAGAAGAATGTCATGAACATCTTGTTTATAGTCGTAATGTTATGGAAGTATACACTGCTTTACGTAAAGATGGAAATATTGTATTTCCAACAGATGAAAACTAATATGGCAACCCTATGAGCATATTTGAAAATGATTTTATCATGCGTCAAATTGAAGATATCACTGGAATGATAGGGAAAGTGTTTCTTCATAGACAAGCATCAAAAGAAGTGCAAGAAGAAGAATTAAGTGACGAAAAAGCAAAAAACTATCTTCGTAAATTAAGAAAGCTGATTGATGAAGGGAAATATAAAGAAGCTGTGACCTTAATCAAAGATGATTTTGAAGATGGAAATATGGAGTTCTTATCTGTTGCCCTATCTTGTTTTGATCAAATCAACGCAAGAACAGAAAGCGAATTAACAAACAGTGGATATTCTAGAAATCAGTTATATAACGATTTATCATTTATCACTGATCAATTTGGTATTCAATTATAGAAAAGCATCCTCTTCTCGATTGAGAAAAAGATGCTTTTTTTCATCCCTTATATTGATACTCTGATTTAATAATACGGAACATTTCCTCACAACTCAAATCACAGCCGTTTGCTAACCACATTTTGATAATAGAGGTAATTCCCCCTCTAAAAAAATTCATATGATACTCTATAAACTCATTGTTATAGTACCTCTTTGCAGCATCAGTATCATAGGCAGTAATTATATAGTCCAAATCAAAGTTTAAATGGAAATACGTATGATAAAACATTTGGTTTTCTTTAATATGTTGAAATAGTTTTAAAAAGTCATTTGAATTATACTTATGGTTCATTTCATCTTCATATAACAAAAAGAAATCGTTCAACATCCTTTCTCGTATCTTTTCCACTAAATCATATATATCTACATAATTTGCATAAAACGTAGAACGATTAACTTTTGCAATCGAACAAATGTCAGTAATTGATACATCCTCTACTTTTTTATCCTGAATCAACTCAATAAAAGCATTTTCAATTTTCTTTTGAGATGCTTTTCGTCTTGCGTTGTTCGCTATATTCATAACATATCCTCCATTATTCCAACAAATGTTGCGTTTTTGATGATTGAAACCTACGCTTAATGAAATTATACTGTAATTGTAATATTACAACAAGTGTTGGTTTATAGGAGGTATATTTATATGGCAAAATCAAAACTTATTCAAGCAAACAAAAAAATCGAAAAGGCCGTGATCAATGGCTATAAAAAAATTGAATCTGGAGTAGTGGAAGGTTACACAAAAATTGAAGATAAATTTGTGGACAACTATTTAACGCATGATGGCGAATCTATCGAAGACGCAAAAGAACGATTAAAGAAAGAAAAACAGAACAAAGAGGAAAGTAGGTAGAAGATATGAAGAAAAGTACGTATGTATCCTTAATACTAGGTACGCTTGGAATTTTGTTGTTAGGTTTAGGAATGTGTATGTGTTTACTACCTGAGTGGAACCTTTTCAACCAAGGTATCGTAATGGGTGTGGTTGGACTTATCGTCTTATTCATTATGATTCTTGTCTATCGCAGAATGGAACAAATGACACCCATACACATAAATGGAAAAACAATTTTGCTTTTCATTTTATGTATTTTAGGCATCCTATGCTTTGGTGCTGGCATGAGTATATCTATGGTGTATGAACAAATACTTCTAGGAAGTTGTATTGGTATAGTAGGAATCCTACTATTATTAGGCTTGTTGCCTTTCTGCGTCAAAATAAAATAAGCTACACATGTTGCTCTTGTTAAAAAAATATTCATCCCATAGAACCTTTTCATTCACCTTATGTTCCACGTTATTGAACCTAGGAATTGCGATTGTTAAGTTATGGATTGGTCTTTTGTTATCCTCTTATTGGTTCATGATAACTTCTCTTTACTACCTAACCATTTGTATAAGTAAAGCACATGTATTACACCGTTGTGCTAAGCTCATGCGTAATCAAGGAGAATCCTCTTCTTACGATAAACAAATTCAAATATATCATCATAGTGGCTATTTTATGGGTGCACTAGGAATCTCTTATCTCTTATGCTGTATTTGGATGTATACCAATAATCAAGTAATCGCCTATCCGCAGTATATTGTGTTTGGTGTTGCTGCAATCGCTTTTTATAAAATCGGCTTTGCGATTTATGGAGTCCTTCAAGCACGAGGTAAAAAACAACCAGTGTTTTCTGTTATTAAAATCATTAATTTTGCGGATGCTTGCGTATCGATTGTCGCAATACAATGTGCATTACTAACTATGCAAAAATCTACCTATGCTTCCACAAGCAGTTCGCTTCTTGGTATGGTCGTAAGTCTTAGTTTCATAACATTTGGCATCTACATGATATTTAAAAGGTTTACTACATAAAAACAACTCCTCTTCATGTAACATTCTACATGAACAAAGGAGTTGCTTTTATCATTTCATTGCTTTTACTTTTTCTATAAGTGCCTCAGGATTTACAACATTTAATTTCAATATCTTTGTAGAATCATTTTCATCCAATAGCTCTGTGCTTGTTTTACTTGCTAAGGATAAAAACAAATCAGGTGTTACATCTGGATTTATTTGTAAACATAGCGCATACATTCCCGCAAGCCAAGGACAGGTCCAGCTATAGCCACCTCTGGATCCATAACAATAGTCATCATTCGAAGTAAGTCCAGCAAATGTTCTACTATCCATTGGTACAAAAATTGTGTTGTCATCTTGTACATAAGAAGGATCTAACCAAGAACCTAAGCTATACGTATTTATATCATCTCCATCGCCCATTTGTGAACGATTTAATCCTGATAATTGAATGTCATAATTCATATTCATGCTTGTTGTAATCACAAGGACGTTTTCTTTTTTTGCCTTTTCAATTGCATCATACACCATTTTTTCATCTTCTTTTTCTAAATCTGAAAAACCTCTAGAAATAGAAATCACACGAATTTTGTCCTTTTCAGACAATGCTTTATTAATTTCTAGCACACGCTCAATACCTTTTGCCATATAGCTTAAATTCGTATCATATACAGTTTCTCCATTACTATCTGTTTTTAAATCACTTAAACTTGTCGCAATATAATAGACCTTTGCATCAGGCGCAACACCAGTTGTTTTTCCTACCGCAATACTAGTTACTGCTGGTCCATGCATCGAAGCACTCTTTTCTCCATAAGAATTAATTGTTTCGTACATTTGAATATTATCTTTATATTCTACATGGTCCAAGAGTAAATTTTGATCGATAATCGCAATATTAACACCTTTCCCAGTGATTCCTTGCGTATGAAGAGCACGTATCCCTAATCCTGGATTTTTTCCTATCTCCATAATGCTTTTTGGATTGAAGTTAGCAGGAAGTTGTTTGGGCCATAAAGTTGCTAAATCATAGGTAACATGCGAAAAATTATTGTTATCACGTAAATCAAATGTGCGAAGATCTTTATGACGCAAATCCCATCCCATTCCATTTTCCACAATTGTAGGCAATATATCTGGTTTTTCTACTTCCCATTGATAAGGCAATACCTTATCCACTGCAAACTGTGGTGTACCTTTTGCCAATTTCTTTACATCAACCTGTGCACTATACCCTTCCAAATCTTCGCTATCTACTGTGTTTTGGCAACCAACAAGTGCAATACATGTACATAAACTAAGCAGTGTCATAAAACAACGTTTCATAAAATACCCTCCCTCTTTCTTTAGTTTTCGTTGTTAATTATACAAACTTCATATTATTTCAAAACTCTTTTTATAACTTCATCTTTACTTACTATAGTATACCTATTTAAAAAGTTGTCAAATACTATCGCGTGTTTTATACATATCGTACATCAACTATAAAATACACTCACTTAGAAATAAAAAAATCAATCCATAATTTTAACTATGAACTGAATCTTTTTATTATTTATATGCCAATTGCCCAACATTCCAGTTACGAAGTACATTCGCATAATCTTTTGCATATGCCTTTGCCTTTGCTAGATTATGATCTAAGTAATTTCCACATTCCTTTGATTCTTGTGCACCAGGTATATCACCTTCAAAATCCCTAATAAAATTCATCGTATCCTTGATAAGTTGAATTGCTTCTTCCTTTGAAATGCTATCTCTTGTAAGAAAATAAAACCCTGTACGACATCCCATTGGACCTGCATATACAATTGCATCACTATATTTTGAATTACGAACGTAAGTCGCTAACAAATGTTCAAAGGTATGGAGTCCATCATTTTCTAGATATGTTCCAGCATTAGGTACTACCATGCGCAAATCATAAGTTATGACATCTCCATCGATTCTAGATACATACATTCCTTTCTTTAATATATCATGATCAATACAAAAGCTTGTTATTTTATTCATTCCTTTCACCTCCTCTATAGTTTACCATAAAACAAAGAAAAACAACCACCTCAATGGTTGCCTCACTCACTACATTAGTTTACCTCTGCGTATTTTCTACGTTCAGGGCTAAGGTTATCTACATAATAACGAACAGTTAGACTAGCTGCACATTTGCTTTTGTTTTTTGGTTCTACAATAAAACCATCACCTTCTAGCATTGCATCTAGCATTGCTTTACAACATACATTCTGATTTTTAATCCCTGGTTCACATTCTTCAAGTAAATCTTTTGCATTTACTTCAATGTACAACCATTGTTTATCATGCGCTTCCTGTTTTTTAGCCTGTAAACAATCCAAGTAATCCTGCATCTGTAATTTTGCCATGGTACTTCTCCTTTTCGTTAATTTACACTTTTATTATAGCACTATTTGTTCGATAGTCAAAATACCTTAGAAAAAATATTAAGATTTCAGCTATGGAACATATTGGCAGTAAGTTAGGTTTAATAGGAACTTAATGAATGGTTATGGAATCCTCTTTTCTAATGTATTGTATAGCTGCTTTGTCTCTTTTTCTGTTTTTTCATTTACCACAAGAATAGAATGATCCTTTAGAGTAAGAACAATGTATGTTTTACAATCGTTAAAGCTGTATAACATATATCGTCCATATGCATCATTTTTAAAGTGTCCAGCACTTACTTTGAAATCACCTAGACCATTTTTTCTACTGCCTAAATCTAAGTTTTCTTTAAGTTCTATTTTTTTAATATCACTAAATTTAACTTTTTTACTTTCTACAAGAGATGCTTTCGCAATTAAATTGGTATCTGTTACTTCGATGCTTACATTTCCACTCATCAAAAAGAACGCTACGATGAGCAAAGTCGAAACACCAATTATGATACTTACTGTTATAGATATCTTCTTGCTTTTGGTATTTGTTTCTGGTAATGGCTCAGAGGAATCACGTTTGCACCTTGTGTTTCCTGCCACTAATATATATACGATATCTATTGCCATGACTGCCATAAAGAACCAGACAGGAAGAACATCTTCTAAAAGAATTTGCGCAAGTATTGTTAATGTAATAACACATGTTCCATTTCCCACTACATGACACAATTTCTTTTCATCGATTTTATTTTTTTCTTCTTGAGAACTAGTATTATATCCTGCGATTAAAAATGCACCTTTTCCCATATAAAACATTACAGTCATAATAGCAAATACAACTACAAGTATCCACATGAGTGCCATATGCGCGCCTCCTAGATCATCTTTATCTTTTTAAGTTTAGATTAAATTTTTTCTTTTAGTTTATCAATACACCAGTTTGCCCATTTAATTTCATTTTGATAATACATAAAACCATACGTCATAGTCATTCCCCAAAAGAAGGATTCATTATCTTTATGAATCTTCTCTTCAAACTCAGGGATTCTATTGATATCCTCATTCATTTCATCGATAATGTCTGAACAATTACGAATATATTTCTCTAATAAACGCATTGTCTGATCAATATCAATATTGCTAGAGAAAAAAATCTTAATCAACAATGGATTCTTATATTTCATGATATCTTCTAAATTGGCATCTGCCAACCAACGGTGAAGTTCTACTTTCCCTTCTTCACTAATATGGAAAAGTTTCTTATTTGGTTTATCGCTTTGATACACAATGTCACTAGTAACCCAATGCAAATCACTCAACGTATTTAATTCTTTATATATTTGTGATGTCTGGGAATGCCAAAAGAACGCTATCGATGATTTGAAATAGCGGTCAATATCATAGCCTGTCATATCCGTGTAATTTAATAAACCCAAAATTGCATGTTTTAAAGGCATATCATTTCCTCTTTTCTAATGTTGTGATATTCTACAATTAGAATACATCAGATGACAAAATTATGCAACCCTACTCCAGTTCTTCTGCTTCTTGTTCAATTTCACTAGGTGTTTCTCTATTTCTTATAGACTTAATCGCTTGTATAATTTTTTCATTATTTTCTACTACGAAGTTTTGAATATCTTTCGCTTTTTCTTTCATTAACAGTTCATAATTCTCTATGATTCCTAATGTAACTTCCTTCACATCTATTTCATTTAACTTAGCAATTGGATTATTTGCCTTTAACTCAGTTGCCATTTTAGAAATAGAATCCATTGGTTGTAAATCCTTGATTTTCGCTGTGAGTAATTTTGTTTTCCTTCGATCGATTAAATCCTGGAAGGAGATATTCCCTACTTCTTCATAACTGATATCTTCAAATAAGGAAGTATACTTACTTATATGATAAATTAGCACTTTATATAATTCATTCATCGATAAACCACTCATAAAATAATCATCCATATGATGAACAATCGATTCCAAACGTTCTTGTTTCAGATTCACAAAGAAATCATTCACAAAATGATATACTAGTTTTGGCATACCTGTTTTCTTTTCAGCTAATAAATATAGATTTTCTTCAAAATCCATCGCGTATAAATTATGATTGTGATAAAGCTGGATCAAATTGTTACATGGATAACATGATTTTATGTAATTTGGTTCTTTCAGATGTTCGAAGAAAGAAGAGATAGTATCATTTTCATTCTCAAAAATAGAAAGTTTCTTTAGAAATTGTGGATCCTTCGCACGACGTTGATATACCGATAAAATGGAACGAGTAATTCCAGGCGCATTAAAGCTACAAACACCCATTAATTTCTCTTCCAAAGCATCCTTCATCGTTAATGCACAAAACAAAGCTAGATTTCCACCCTTGGAGTGCCCACATAAATAAAATGGCTTATCTATCGTTGTATTTTGAATATGATGTAAAGTGAGTACTTGTTGGTAAGTAGGATTCTTCAAAAACATTCTGAAATTATCCATCCAATCTTCCCATCCACATGTCTGGTGAACATGATCCAATGCTTCGCTACCTCGAATCGCAAAGATAAGTGCTTCTTCGCATTCAAACACATAGTAAACTACACCACTTTGTGCATTGTCATTGAAGCATTCTTTTACATACATCGTTTCGTATAAATCGCGTTGTATATTTTCTACCATTTGTAAGTTACAAGAAAAATCAATCATACTTTCATAATCTTTTCTTAACTGTTCATCTTGTAGAATATGATCTATGAAATCCGCAACACTTTCACCAATTTCATAACAATCAAAATACGATAACAAGGATACATCATAAAATGTTTTTTCGTTTAGCATACTCTCACCCTTTTATGAATCATTATAAATCTTTTCATCAAAATTACAAGGAACTTCATATGAATAGAGATATCATTTTTGTAAGGAAGTTCTTGTCTTTTTTTGTAACTCGCAATACAATGGGTACAATGGAGGAATAGGATATGGTACATAATGTAAAGGGTGTTTTATTTGATTTCAATGGAACTATGGTATTTGATAGTCCACAACATAAAAAAGCATGGGATGTCTTCTCAAAGAAATATCGTGGAATTGATATTAGTGAAGAAGAAATGGAACAAATGCATGGTAGAACCAATAAAACAATTATTGAGTTACTATTAAAAGATAGTGTAAGTGATGAAGAGAATGAACAATTATCAAAAGATAAAGAAGCTCTTTATCGTGAAATATGTACAAACTTAAAAGATGACTATCATTTAGTAGAAGGTCTTGAAGAGGTCTTAGATGAATTGAAAGCACGAAATATTCCAATGACAATTTGTTCTGCTTCTATAAAGGAGAATATCGAATTCTTTATTCAAAGATTTCAATTGGGGCGTTGGTTTTGTATAGATAATATCATTTACGATGATGGAACACATGCAAATAAAATTAGTATGTTTCAAGATGGCGCAAAAGCTATACAAGTACCTGTAGAAGAGTGTTTGATTATTGAAGATTCTTTATCAGGTATAAAATATGCACATGCAGTACATGCTGCAAACATCATCGCGATTACCAGCTTAGATAAAATTGAGGAATATCAAGAATTAGCTGGTGTAAATCAAGTGATTACAGATTATCGTTCATTTGATATGTCGATTTTCAAAGAATAATTAGAAATTTATACATTTTTTGTAAATAAAAGTGGTGTACAAAATAAAAAGATTCAATTTCTGGTGAAATGTATTGATTTCTTTGGAATTATACTGTATATTTATTATGTTAATGCTATCAGCTGGCTTATTCTTTCTTCCCCCACCCATATAGGTAAGTCAGTATATCTTCCCCCAGATCGATAGCATTAACACTTTTTTTATATTTTCTAGATATCCGTCAAATAGATGGATATTTTTTTATATAATCAAATCTATAAAATGTTTCTCTAATTTGATTTTTCCTTCCTTTTGTAGCTTGCTAAGTTCATGCGATAATGCACTTCGTTCTACACAAAGATAATCCGCAAGCTGTTGACGATCAAATGAAATATGAACATGGGTTGTATTTTGTTTAATGCTTTGATCTTGTAAATAAGAGAATACACGTTCTCGTATCGTTCTTGGTGTTATATGTTCTATTTTTCTTGATAGATGTAAATTCTTTTGCGCAAGTATATGAGTTAGATTCTTCATTAAACTTGCATTTGTCTTATTCATTGGTAATTCCCATAGCGCACGTATATTTAGGAAGAGGATTTCGCTTTTACAATTGGCAATTACATCTACCATAAGGGGTTCGTGTTCTAGATATGCATAGGTTTCCGCAAACATACCTCCTTCATGAATTTGATGGAATATGTTTTCTTTCCCCCATACATCCCTCTGTACGACAGAAACATTACCAGACAACACAATCCCCATAGAAGGCGCATAATCGCCTGTATACAGGATAAAATCCCCTTTCTCGTAACTCTTAGTATATGCTTGTAAGTTTTGTAGTACATGTTCCAACTCTGTTTCTTGAATATGTTGAAATAATGCAAAGGATTCTATCATTGAAGTTTTCATAATTTCACCAAAATGTTGTAACTACAACATATCTTTCTTTTATAGTATAGTAAGATTGCATCGTAATCACAAGGAGGATACAACAATGTTAAGAAAAATTATTGAAATAGATAAAGCAACATGTAATGGATGTGGAATTTGTGTAGACGCATGTCATGAAGGTGCCATTGGTATGGTCGATGGAATAGCTACCTTACTACGTGATGATTATTGTGATGGATTAGGAGATTGTTTGGCTACATGTCCAACAGGGGCAATTTCTTTTATTGAACGAGAAGCTTTGGCATATGATGAAGCATCCGTTCATAAACATATGGAAACAAAGAAACAACAGGAACCTCTTCCATGTGGATGTCCTTCCACTCATGCACAACAGTTTCAAAGAAGCCCAAGTGAACAAGCACTTTCTTCAATCCCATCAGCTTTACAACAATGGCCTATACAAATAAAGTTAGCACCTATTCAAGCCCCATATTTTAAAAACAGCAATCTGTTGATTGCGGCAGATTGTACTGCCTATGCGTATGGAGATTTCCATAACCGTTTTATGAAAAATAGAATTACTTTCATAGGATGTCCTAAATTAGATCAAATCGAGTACGCAGAAAAATTAACAGAAATCATTCGCAACAACGATATTCAAAGTGTTTGTGTTGTACGAATGGAAGTACCATGTTGTGGTGGAATTGAACACGCAGTAAAAACCGCTTTACAAACAAGTGGTAAATTTATCCCATGGAGTGTGGTAACCATATCTACCGATGGTAGTATTCTAGATTCCTCTATGGTATAATCACTCTAATAAAGGAGGGATATTTATGAACTTTGAAACAGAAAGGTTGATATTACGTCCATGGTTAGATAGTGATGCACAGGATTTATATGAATATGCCAAAGATCCACTCGTTGGTCCTAGTGCCGGATGGCCAGTTCATACAAGTGTAGAAAACAGCCTTGAAATCATCCGTAATATACTTGCGGTTCCAGAAACTTATGCAGTTGTTTTAAAAGAAACAAAACAAGTTATTGGAAGTATCGGATTGATGATCGGGAAAAACAGTCATATTTCAATCCCTGAGGATGAAGCAGAAATAGGATTCTGGATTGGTAGTCCACATTGGGGAAAAGGATATATTCCAGAAGCAGTGAAAGAGTTGTTACGTTATTCATTTGTAAATCTCCATATGAAAAAAGTATGGTGTGGTTATTATGATGGAAATGAAAAATCAAAACGTACACAAGAAAAATGCGGTTTTCAATATGTACGTACTATCGAGAACGTACATATTAAACTATTGAATGAAATAAAAACTGAACATATAAACTGTTTGACATTTGAACAATGGCAGAAATAGAAAAATAAACGAAACTCTTCTCATATGAAAGGGTTTCGTTTTCTTAACTGAACACTTTCACATTTCAATGTAAAAAAGATATGTTATAATCATATTAACAAGCACTATCATTTATAAACATAAGGAGTTCACCTATGCGAATATTCAAAAAAATAAGAATTATCATAATTTTTATCTGTATGTTCTTCATTCATATTGAGACAACACATGCGGCATTTAATATCTCTGCCTCTGCATCTTATGATGCTAATACTGGCGTTTTATTTGTTTATGATGCGCAATTTACAGGAAGAAGTACAGCAAGACCCGAGAGAATGCTCATAGGAAATGTTAGATTGAATGGTAGCTATGAATTTAATGACGGAGTTATGAAAATATTTGTTAGAAATAAAGATGAAGTAAACCAGCAAAATAGCTTTGATGTGAATAGCACAAGCACTTTGTATATGGAATATGGGGCAGTCGTTAGGATTTATGCACCTCCTGGAGGTATAAATGTAGTTATGGAATCGGAATCTAATACGGCTTCGATTGGACTAGGTATCACTATGTTAAGACCAAAGGTTTCACTTGAAAACTTCTTGGCGAATAATACATCTTTTTCTTCAAAAGGGGGCAATATTTCATTAAGTGTAGTAGGAAAGAATTTAGATAAAGTAAGTTTAAAAATTTATAGTTCTTATAATGCGACATTTCATCCTCTATCAAATGGATCAAATGGCGCAACACTCCAATATTCGATACGCGAAAATAAAACTCAACAAAGTCGTACAGACGTATTTACATTATATATTAATGATCAACCAACAAATTGGGTTATACATGCAAATATTGATCCACATGTAATTGTAGAGGATAAAGTAGATAATGAAGAAAATCAAGATAAGAAACCTCCAAATAAGAACGATGATGAAACGGAGAATCTAGAGGATCAAAAAGACAACAAAAAGGACTCCTCAACCTCAGATAAAAAGGCGACCTCAAACAAAAATACGGATCATAATTCTGTATCCGACAAAAAAGAGGATATTAAAAAAGATAATAATAAAGATGACAAAATAACCTCTACAGTATCGGATGATAAACGTGAGGTAAACGATACTAATAAGAAATCAAATATGAGTAAAGTTAATAAAGAAATCAAAACTGAGACTAAGCGTAAGAAACGCTCAACTAATGAAACACCTTTATATTTAGGTACTACATGTGTAATTGTAGGATTACTAGCTGTAGCTTGTTTTATAAAATATAGAAACAAGAAAAAGACATAAAAATTGATATTTATCCACCAATACAAGATGTTATAGAAAAAACTGCCAACTTATTCTTTCGAGTTTGTCAACAGTTTGAAAGGCGTAAGCCTTTTTTTATACGCTACTTATTCAACCGATACGTTATAGAATAATCCTCCTAATTCATCTCTTTCTTTTAAGATATCTTTAACAAGACGAACAGTCGCTTTTTCATCTGCACAATCACAGGAGAATACCATATTCATTCCCTGCTTACCTTCATACACAAATTTAACAGATTCGATCGATAGAATTGTGTCTTTGATTACGTCTGCTTTTAAAACACTTCCTACAAGAATTTTCATAAATATCCCTCTTTTATCTTTTCTTTGATTTTTTATTATTTTTATATTTAGGAATTACTTTTTCTTTTGTTGTAGATGAAGTAGCATCACTTTCTTTAGCTTCCACAAGAACCAGTTTTGTCTTTGCTAGATAATCATGTAATGCACGATGAGAATCTGTTTTTATTACCAAAATAACAGAAATCAGTGTAATTACCATCCCTATCAAAGCCAAGTGATAATCCACATAGAAATTTAAAGATAGGGAAATCAGCTGGCGAATATAATTGGAAACGATAAGTGCAGCTCCTTCGATCAAGAAAATCCCTAACACTTGTCTTACTACCAAGGTCTTTAAATCAACAGGTTCATTATTTTTCTTTACAATTTTGAATCCTGCTAAATGTTTTCCTAATGTTTGTCCTGGGTAAATTTTAAGTGGAACATAAATATAATAAAACATGGCACATAGTATACATAATATTCCCGCAATCACACCATAGCTTTTTGAAAACCCTAATGCCTGAAATACGTATAAATCTGAAAACATATCATTTCTTCCAGTCACTCCTCCATACATAAATACTGCTGGAAGTCCTGTTAAAACTCCTCCTATGACCCAATCCAAGATATAACCCCAAATCCTCTTTGGATGATCTACATCACATGGTGTATGATCCGTTATACTATAAAGTTTAAAATATAAGCTTGTTAGCTTTGAACTCATTTTGTATTTCCTCCTTTACTGGTATATAAATACTCCATCGCTTTTTTAAAGCGTTGTAATCCATCCTCTAACTTCGATTTAGGACAACCACAGTTCAAACGCAAATATTTATTTCCATTTTCACCATAAGTTTCCCCTTTCATAATCGCAACCTTCCCTACATGCACTAACGCATCCTGAATTTCTTCACTAGTAAATGGTACATCACGCATATCAATCCACGCTAGATAGGTTGCCTCAGGCATTTTGAATTTTACATCTTTCAACTCTGTCTTAATAAAACTCTCCACTATTTTCATATTCTCTTTAATGTAATCATTTAATTGGTCAATATAGTAGTCACATTCACTATATCCAATCATCGTTGCGTACATTCCAAAGATACTTGCGGAATTTAAAAAATCTTTCTTTCGTGTTTGTTTCAAAAATGCTTCATATATTTCCTTATTTGGCACGATTGCATAGGAACCAATCAGTCCTGGTACATTCAATGTCTTACTACAAGATGATACCAAATACAAATGTTGATACTCTTCGTAATATTTCAAAATTGGTAAATGTTGTCCACGCAGTTGAATGTCCATATGTATTTCGTCACTAATGATATATACATTATTTTCTTTACATAACGCAAGCAGTTTCTTAAGTTCTTCTTCGCTCCAAATTCTTCCCGTAGGATTGTGTGGAGAACACAGAAGTAAAATCTTACAGCTTTTCAATTCTTTTTTCACTTTTTCAAAATTGATGAAGAAAGAATACTCATCCTTAAGTAAATCTACACTGCATAACTCTCGTTCATTTTCTTGGATTACATCAAAGAATGCATCATACATCGGATTAAACGTTAGAACTCTATCTCCTTTATTGCTCAGTAGACGAATTAATAAAGATACAGAATACATAACAGATGGGCTATATAAAATCCAATCTTCCTCAATAATGCAATGAAAACGTCTTGCATAATAATTAGTAATTGAGCTTTTGAAATCATGATGATTCCATCTTGTATACCCGTATACCTCGTGTTTAGCAAGGTCGATAATTTTTTGTGTAATTACTTCTGGTATTTTAAAATCTGTATCAGAAATAGAAAATGGTAATAAATCCTTTTCGTTAAAGCGATCTTGGATATAATCCCATTGTGTACAATACGTTCCCATTCTATTAACTACTTCATCAAAATTATGCTTCATATATTTTCTCCTTGTCTAATTATGTACCTCTTCTATATCCAAAAGGATTAAGATATAGAACAATTCATAATCATTTATAGAATTATCCAAGACAGATAATCTGTCTTGGATAAAGTATGTATTTTTAAAAATCTAGACCTAAATCATTGATTAAATCTTCGCCCTCTAATGATTTTTTCTCATTCGTTATTTTGTTTTCCATTCGTCTCTCATTTTCTAATTCGCGTTTTTCGTAAATCTTAAAGAATGGATACCACAATAAGATAGAACCAATCATCTGAGCTGCATTTACAACAATTGTTCTCCAGTCAAGGTTTACCAACCATCCTTCTAAGAAAACACCTACATATGGAGGATTGAATACTGGCATGTTTAATAATCCCATACTCATTAACCAATGTGGGAAAGTACCTAGGATTGCGCCACCAATAACATAAGGAATTATGAAGATTGGGTTCAATACAATAGGTGCCCCAAATAAGATAGGTTCGTTGATACCGAATAATGCTGGAATAATTGCTACACGACCAACTTTCTTCTGTGCTACTGATTTAGATAGTAGACACCAGAATACAAGACCAATCGTTACACCTGTTCCGGTAAAGTTTGCAAACGCAGAGATAGCTCCTCCTGTGTAGAAATGTTCAAGAGGTAGTTTCGCCTGATGATTTGCTAAGTTTTCTGCTAAGAACTGTGTAGAAATAGGACTTGTGATAGGACTCAATACAGAAGGATGAATCCCAAAGAAGAACAATAAACATGAAACCATCTGTAGGAAAGTAAACGCTAATGGATTATCCATAGAACCTACAAGTGGAGCTAACATATTTGTAAAAATCATCGGTGGAATCGTATGAAGTACATTTACACAAACTACACGGATAATTAAGAAGAATCCAATAATAATTACAGAAATAGGAATCATTTCAAATGATCTTGACACAAAATCAGGTACTGATTCTGGCATTTTGATTGTAATTTTTTTCTTTTTACACCAACGATACAATTCTACAGCAATTAAAGTTGCAAACATTGCTGCAAACAATCCTTTTGTTCCTAAGAACTTCCCTGAAATACCACCATCTTCTGTATATTCTATAGCCATCATTAAAAATGAAATCAACCCCATGGAAACACAACCTGGCACATCCAGTTTATAGGAATTAGCTAAGTGATATGCAATGATTACTGTCACATATACAGACATTAAGTTCATACCAACATTAAATGGAATGTAAATAATATCAAGGTTCGCTAAAATCCATTGAGAAATCGGGTTATCAACACCGATCATATTAGGAATTGCCTCAGGAATCAAACAGAAACTACCAATAATCAATAATGGAGTCATTGCTACCATCGCTTTTTTAATTGCACTTAGATGAACTTGTTTATCCATCTTATTTGCGATTGGAGTTAAATATTTGTTCATAAATACTTCAAACTTATTAAACATAAAATTTTTCTTCCTTTCTTTTATTGCTGCTTATTTCTTTTCCAAATCTGCTTTACGACGAGCAATCAATGCCATTTTCACAACGGTAGCACCATCCATTTTCCCATAAGTATCTTGATCAACTATAACGTATGGTATTTGATAAGGGTCAATCATTGGCTTGATGTACTCTAATCGATGTGCAATCTGTGGACCAATCACTAAAACGTCTGTATCTTCTACTTCACTTTGTAAAACATCTACTGGAATTGCCATAATATCGAAATCTTCAGCATTCAATGCTTTACTTTCTTTAATCGTTTTTTTCATACTGTCCATCAACATAGTGGTAGAGAAGCCACCAGCACAACATAATACAATTTTCATTTTCTTACCTCCTTTGCTTCAAACACGGATATTAATTCCTCAATTAAGTCTCTAGCTAATTGAGAAGTCATATAATGGTCCTGCGCATGAACCATTAATAACCCAATTTCAGGGCGGTCTTCACCGCCAGACATCTCAGCCGTAATAAGCTGTGTCTGTACTCTATGTGCAGCTAAGTCAATTTCACGGGCTTCATCTAGTACTTTTCTTGCCTCATCATAACGACTCTCCCTCACATATTTTAAAGCTTCAAATGCCTTCGCTTTTGATTCACCCGCAGATGAAATCATACTTACAATTTTTTGTTCGATTTCTGTCATATCATTTTCCTCCTGTAAAATTTATAAACGATATATAATCTTCTTTTTCTATAGTTTGCACAAACTTCAAAATAAACTCTATGACTCCGTTTATATCATCTTTATGTGCAAGTGAATATGCACCATGACACATCCTTAAAGGAATTCCTAGTACCATCGCTAATCTTCCACCGGCCTCCAAATGCGCATTGCCTGCATCTGTTCCACCTCCACTAAACATGTCATTTTGGAAATGCAAACCCAAATCATTAGCTAATGATTTTACATATGACAACAACTTTTCATTAACTGCTAATGTCTTATCATAATGCACAATCATAAACCCTTGTCCAATTTTACGATGATTGGTATATCCTCTATCGAGTTCTGGATGATTTGCTACATCAATAGCAAATACGATATCAGGTTGTACTTTATGAGCAACTAGTTTTCCACCGCGCACCCCAACTTCTTCACTACTCGTTAAAGCCATATATACATTGTGTTTATGATTTAAAGACTGCAATCTTTTAAGTGCTTCACTCAATACATAACAACCACTGCGATCATCCATTGCTTTACCCGCAATAATCTTTTCATTTTCCATAGAAAACGCTTCACTCGCAAATGTAACCATATCTCCTATTTGTATACCCAACGCTTCTACTTCTGCTCTTGTTTCACACCCGACATCAACATACACATCTTTGATATTTGCTCCATCCATAACTGCATTTAATATTCCATATATTTTTTTACCTGATTGTGTAGTAACTCTTACTTTTTGCATATGTTTGCTTCGATCCTGCACTCCACCAATCGCAATCAAATATAGAAACCCTATATCAGAAATATGACGTACTTCAAATCCAACTTCATCCATGTGTGCGCAAAACATAATGTTTAATGAATTATCATCTGCACCTTTTTTCTTTGCTATCATACTGCCTAAGGAGTCATAGAAAACTTCATCACTGTACTCTTCCCAAACATTCCTCAAGATTCCTCTAACCTCTTCTTCTTTAGAAGCTATCGAATCTGCATTACATAAATCTTTTAGTAGTTCAAAACTCATACAGTTCCTCCATTCGTTTCATTTAGGACAATAATCAATTCTTCAAATGTATTTACAGATATTACGCGTTGCAACTGTACTTCATTTTGCATAAGTTGATATAACCTCTTTGTGATATCCTTATGCATTTCATAATCATCTTTTGTAAGAGCAATCATAAAAATAATATTTACTTTTTTATCGTTCACGTATACTTCATGCTTTGGTATAACCACAGATACAAGATTCTTATTCGCGCACATTTGAATAGGATGTGGAATTGCTACTCCATTCAAATACACTGTACTCATATAAGATTCACGTTCTAGAACATAGTCCACATAGTGCTCTCCACCATATCCTTCACGCTCAATTTGCTCAGCCATTTCTTTGATGATATCTTTATATTCCCCCTTATCCACCATCGAGAAATGTTCACGTTGAAATATCTTATAGATATAATCATTCGCATCTTTTATGGAAATTGTATTGTAATTATCATACTGAAGAATTTGCCTTATACGCATCAAATCATCTTCATTTAATAGTTCTTTTATATAAATGATAGGTGCATCAATTTCCTGAATCAAAGGCATAATTGTGAAAATCAAATCTGGATGAAACTCTTCCAATAAGTTCAAGTTGAGAAAGCTGAATGTTTCTACTTCTGCATTAGGGAATATGGATTGTATCTGCATTTTAATCAAATATGCACCGCCACCTCCACTAGAACAAACAACTCCTATTTTATTGAATCGTCGTATTTTGTTAATTGATTCTCTTTCCATATGGGCTGCAAAATGAGTTGCTACAAAACCAATTTCATCGTGTGTTGCAACTACTCCATATTTTTCTTTCAACATATCCGCAAATTGTATTGCAAGATTGAAGATCATTGGATAACGTATACAAATTTCATCAGCCAACGTATTTTTATAAGATATCTTCTGATGTAAACGATCAATAAGTAATGAAACATGTATTAATAAAAGTTTACAAAAGTCCTCATCTTTTTGGAAATTAGTATTATAAATGGTATCAACTTCTTTTAAAAATTGACGTACATCCTCTTCTAGTCGATCACCGAAGAATATTCTTGATTCTCTTAATCGCAGGTTTTTCTGTAAAATTTCTTTCATTTCACAGATGCATGTTTCTTTTATCTGAATATCATAAATAGTTTCGATTGCTTCCTTAACAGCTTCTGCAATATTGCTTACAGATTGACTTATTTTTATAGCAAGGATTCCCGACTGTTTTCCATCTTTATTCAAATGCATAATATAAAACACACTTATTTGTAGCCATACGATGACATTTCTTAGTTCATTATAATTAATATTTAACTTTTCTTTAGCTATTTCACGAATCAAAATATCCTTAACAAAATCAAAATTTTTCTCTATGTCTTCCATTTGTTTTACTATGAATGTATTTTCATTAAAATACAGTTCACACAACATCGCTTTAAAATGTAAACTATCTCCACACAAGCGAACTCCATAGTGACTTTTACGTTCTAATTGTACATGGTAGTGATGAGCAATTTGCTCTACATCTTTCATATAGTTTTTCACAGAAGTTCGACTTATAGACATTTCATTCGCAATCATATCCATTGTTATGTAGCCTTCTTGTATGGCTAAGTATGCAAGAATATCATTCGCTCTATTCTTAGTGGCATATCCACTATCTTCTTTCAAATCAGAAATGAATTCAGAAAACAATTCATGATTTATAACTTCCAAAAGGTAACCACTTCCCCTACGCATATGTATTTGATAACCTTTTCTTGAGGATACTTGCATGAGATATGAAATATCATTTTGTAAGGTTCTCTTTGATACATCTGTTTTCTTCATTAGATAATGAAGAGATAAGTAATCATGCGCTTGAAGTAATTCTTCTATAATTTGATATAATCTCATACTTTCCTCCTTTTCTATGTAGTATTGTGGTTTCATTATATAATGCACCTATATTTAAGAAAAGATTAACAATTTCATAAATACGCGCAATTTAGAACTTAATAAATTTTTGTATTTATAAAGGAGTATCTCTTCCTCCACAAAAAAAACACTGAATGAAATCAGTGCTTTTTTACTTAGTTTAAATTCTAGTAGTTTGTAGCTTCTTCTGCGAAGTGAGCTCCAGAGTAACCACATACTGGACATGCTTTAGGTGCTGAAGTACCTTCATGACGGTATCCACAGATATCACAAATCCATGTAGTTGGTTCTGCTTTTTCAAATACTTTACCATTTACTACGTTGTCTAATAATGCTAAATAACGTTCTTCATGATGTTTTTCGATTTTTGCTACTTGTTCCATCTGGAATGCGATTTTTGCAAAACCTTCTTCTTTTGCAGTTTCTGCAAATCCTTTATACATATCAGTCCACTCATAGTTTTCACCAGCAGCAGCATCTTCTAAGTTTACTGAAGTTGTTGGTACTTTATCACCGTGAAGTGCTTTGAACCATAATTTAGCATGTTCTTGTTCATTACGTGCAGTTTCTTCGAAGATATCTGCAATTTGTTCCATACCTTCTTCACGTGCCATTTGAGCATAGTAAGTATATTTTCCTCTTGCCTGTGATTCACCTGCGAAAGCTGCCATTAAGTTTTGTTCTGTTTTTGATCCTTTTAATTCCATTGTAATTTCCTCCGTTTTCTATTTAAGTGTTCAACCAAACCATTTTTAAGATTGTTTTCTCGTACAGTCTTCACATATACCCTCTACCATCATTGTGTGTGTGTTTACATGAAGCCCAGTCTTTTTAGCAATCATTTCATTTAGGCTTTCATCATAAGGTATGTTTAAATCCAATATCTTATCACACTTTGTACAATGTAAATGATAATGTGGCATACATGTTTTATCGTACTGATACCCTTCTATAGGATGGGCGATTTTTTTTATCTCATTCATCTCAGACAAAATATTCAAATTACGATATACCGTAGCTAGCGAGATAGAACTTCCATCCTTATTCAAATCCTGATAGACCTGTTCAGGTGTCACATGACCGTCAATACCTCTCATGTAATCCATAATCATATCACGTTGTTTCGAAGATTTACGAATCATAGTTTCACCTCCAATCTTAAGAACTATTCTTAGTATACTTCTTAGTTTCTATTTTGTCAACACCTTTTCCTATACTTTTCTGAAAAAAAGTTCATGCCTCCTTCATCATCATACAAAACTTTTTATTTAACAAATATATTTGAAGTTTCCTACTAAAAATTTACCTCCTATTTTTTATTGTAATGTGCATTTATAAGACAAGCAGAAGAGGATAACCTCATCCTCTTCTGCTTACTCTTTCACTTAATTGAATAATTATATAATGCCTTATTGTAGATGCTCAGTTAGATAATGCATCGCCTCCTTAACTGATGAAAACTTCAACAAATCATTATTACAAAGATAGCATATCAGTTCATTCCAATTTTCTAACGAGTACTTCTCTTCTTCCAAAATTTTTAGGTTCTGCAAAATACATTCTCGATTATCTTCATAATGCAAATCTGATATCATAACTCCAGATAGCATCGCAAGTTTATCAATAATATGTGCCATCCGATCTTACATGCCGCTATACTTCTTTTTCCAATAGACCACTTGAATTAACACCAATATTACAATTCCTATGATAAATATAGGAGTGTCAACATTGCATCTGCTATTCAAATACAATAGGAATAATATTACGAAATAAAGGATGGAAGCAATTAAATTTTTTTTATTTTCCATATTATTCTTCATCCTTTCTTAACATTCTAATCATGTACCCAACATACAATATCATCACACTTATCATACCCCAATGAAAATAACAATCATTAAATAACATATTCTCATTGTCATTATGACCCTTGGTTGATGTGGTCGTTTGATCTTTACCGTCATCTAATGCACCATCATTTTTTGTGTCTTTACCGTCTGACTTATCTTTTATTTTGCTAATGCCCTCTTTTTGCTCAACAATCAGCTTCTGATTGTTTTTTTCTTGTGCCTCTGTTTTTTTCTCTTCTTCAACATTATTTGATGGTTCTTTTCCAGTCACATTAGCGAGGATGCTTAAAGAAGTATTGTTCGCTGTTTTGAACGTTATGGAGTACACTCCTTGTTTTTTTTCTATCGTATGAGTTACTTCATCGATAGAGATTTCTTTACCTGTTGATATTTGGATTGCTATAGCTTCTGACTTTGCAATCAAAATGTCCTTATTTAGACCATCCACATCCTCAATATTAACTGTAATATCATTCGCATAGATTGCTTCGTTTGTTGTTTCATTTACAATACCATTATCATAAACATATGCTTCTATAATCAAGTTTGTATTATTCTGTGTAGAGAAAGTTACTTGATAAACGCCCTTAGTTGCTCGTATCGTATGCTTAATATTGCTAATTTTCACTTCAGCGCCTGTTTCAGTATGATAAGCTTTTGCTTGAGCACGCTTAATTAGAAATTCATCACTAGGATTAGCTGCTTCCTTTTCACTTAACAGAATAGGGTTGGCATATATGCGCTCTTTATTACCATCATTTCCATTAGCTTTCTCATATACCCTAACCTTTACTGTTAATCGAGTTCCTTTTACAGTTGAGAAGGTAACATTATAGTAACCTTTTTCTGCTTTTATATCTTGTTCCATAACGTGTATATCAACTTCATCCCATGAATCAATATCATAAGCCTTTGCTTTTGCAGACGTAATTAATACTTCATCATTTAATTTAGCTACATCGACTATCGCAAGTGCAAAATCATTCGCAAGGATTTTTTCCTTGTTTACTGAATCAACAACTTCATGTTCCACCACATTTGCATGTACTATAACGCTTGTCCCCTTTGCTGTAGCAAATGTGACAGCATATTCTCCTTTTACGGCTTTGATATCATGTTCCACATATAAGATGGTAACACTAGCACCCGTTTCACTATTGAACGCTTTTGCTTTCGCAATCTGAATTAACTTATCATCCGAAATATCTTTCGCGTCTTTTTTATTTAATGAAAAATTATTCGCATAGATTATTTCTTTATTTTCTTTGTTTACAACACCCTTATCCATTACTTCTGCGAAAACCTTTATACTTGTACGATTTCCAGTATCTGTTGTAAAGGTCACTTCATAGTTCCCTTTCTTCTTTTCTAATTTACTAATATCTGCTGTTGTCGCCAACTCTGTGCCATCTATGGTTGAATACGCATTTACATTTGCAAGTTTCTTTGCCTTTTCTTCTGTAAATGAAGCAAGTTCTTCCTTCGTAATTACAAAGTTATTAGCACTTATATGCTCATTCCCCACTTCTACACTTTGATCTTGTACAAATGCTTTTACATGTAAGCTCACTCCATCTGTTGTAAATGTAACCTTGTAAGCACCTATTTTACCTTCTATTGCATGTGTCACAAGGATATCATTTGGATCAATATCAGCACCAGTATCTATACGATATGCATAGACAAACGATTTATTTTTAATGTTTGCATCACTGATTGTCTTAGCTTCCTCACAATGCAAAGAGAAATCATTCCCATAGATTGCTATTTTCTTGTCTGTATCTACAATACCTTCATCATATACCTGTGCTTTAACCGTGATTTTTGATTTCTTCAAAGTAAAGAATGTAACTTCATAAACACCCTTCTTCTCTTTAATATTGTGTGTAACTTTTGTAATTTTAACTTGTGCTCCTGTTTCTGAATTTATAGCACTTGCCTTTGCATGTGTCTTCAACATATCATCTGTTAAAGTATTGACTTCTTTTTTACTTAAAGCAATATCATTCGCATACATAATTTCATTATTATCAGGATTCATAACACTTTCATCAAATATAGTTACATCAATGGTAATACTTGTTCCTTTGGCTGTTTTAAGGGTTACCTTATACACACCCTTAGCTCCTTTGATATCTTGTTCAACTACAGGAATAGATACTTCATTACCCGTATCCAAATCATATGCTTTAGCACTAGATTTTTCAATTATTATATCATCCGTTAAATCTGCAACTCCATCTTTTGCAATCGCAAAATCATTCGCAATCATTTTTTCTTTATTGGTAGGATTGATCACTTCATTTTCTACAACTGCTGCATCTACTCTGATACGAGTACCCTTAGCTGTCGAAAAAGTTACCGTATAATTCCCTTTTGCTGTATCAATGTTATGTTCAACAGATGTAATTGCAATAGATGCGCCTGTTTCTAAATGAAAAGCTTTTGCTTTTGCTAACTGAATCACAGTATCATCTGCAATATCTTTTGCTTCTTTTTTACTTAATGAAAAATCATTCGCATAAATCATTTCTTTATTATCTTGATCTACTACGCCTTTATCCATAACTTCTGCATTAACTTTTACACTTGTATGATTTCCTGTGTCCGTTGTAAACGTTACTTCATATGTACCTTTTTTCTTCTCTATTTTACTGATATCTGCGACTGTTGATAAAGCTGCTCCGTCACTTATTTTATTAGCATGAACATGTGCAAGTTGTTTTGCTTTTTCTTCTGTAAATGTATCATATTCTTCCATGGTAATTATAAAATCATTTGCACTTATACGTTCATCTCCTGCTTCTACACTTTTGTCTTGTACTATTGCTTTCACACTCAAACTTACGCCATTTGTTGTAAAAGTCACCTTATAAGATCCAACTTTATTTTCGATAGCATGCACTACAGTGATATCACTATTTTTTATCATCACATTCCTATCTGTATGGTATGCGTAAACATTTGACAACTTCTTTATTAACGCATCTTGTATATTCAAAGCCTCTGCCTTACTAATCGTAAAATTGTTTGCAAACATAGCAATATGTTTATCTGCATCCACAACACCTTCATCTAAAACATATGCTTTAATTACTAATTGTGTTCCTTTTGTAACAGTTTTTAAGACAACATCATAAGATCCTTTTCCTGATTGAACAGCACTAAAATCCACATCCAATTCTATGCGTTCCTTTGTAGTTTCATCAAATGCCATTGCACTTGATAATGTTAAAATCTGTTCCTTTGTAAGTTTAGCCACATTCTTACTACTTACATAGATATCATTTGCATTAATAGATTCTCCATTTTGAGTAATACCATTATCCAAGACTATTGCTTGAACACGAACTGATGTCCCTTTAGCCGTTTTAAATGTGACTGTATAACTTCCTTTTTCTTTTAGAATTGTATGCTCTACAGCTGTAATACTAATAGCCTCAAATGTTGTCGTATCATATGCTTTAACTTGCGCACGGTCTTTTAACATTGTATTCGTTAAAGCATCTACTTCATTGAGTGAAATAGTAAAGTTATTTGCATAAATCGCCTCTTTGTTCGTTGTATTGATACTTCCCTCATCATATACATAAGCCTTTACTTTCAATGATGTACCTAATGCTGTTTCAAAATTTACTTCATATGTTCCTGCTTTCTTTTCAATATTATGAACAGCCTCTAAATCAACAAATTCGCCATTACTTGTCTTGTAAGCATTTGCACTAGCTAGGCTTATAAGTTTATTGCTTGTAAGTCCCTCTACATCTGCTACTTTCAAGTAAATATTATTCGCGCGAATGCTTTCGTCATTTGCCGCATCATCGACACCATGTTCAACAACTTGAACATTCACTTCTAATTCTAAATTCTTAGAAGGCTCTGCTGTATACTCCGTCCCAAACTTAATTTTATAAGTTCCTGCTTTTGCTTGGATTGCTGATGAGTCTAAAACCTTAACGGTTACAGGAGAACTATCTGCTTTTACAATAGCAGCTGCCTTCGCTAGTTTTAAATAATCTGCTTCACTCAGTGGTTTATTCACTTCTGTTTTGCTAATTGTAAACCCATTAGCATAAAGCAACAAGGTATCATTTTCTACAGAACTTGGTACACTCGCTTTTACTTTCACAGTGGTTCCTTTTGTTGTTTTGAAAGTTACATCATACAAACCTTCGATTGCTACTGTATGATTGACCCCATCATCATCTGTTATTTCCTTTGTTTTAAAATCACTTTCAGCGCTTGCTACCGCTATATTAGCATCACTATCAATATCTATAGCTTTTGCTTTTGCATAATTGACCAATAATGATAATTTATCTGCTGTATTTTTTGATTTTAATTCAACCACTTGTTCACTAGATAAATTAAAGTTATTAGCAAAAATAGCTTCACGAATGGTTGGATCTGGATTTTCTCCACCTTTTTCTATAACCGTAGCCTTCGTAGTAACACTAGTGCCTGCGCTAGTTTTAAAGATTACATTATATGTTCCTTTTACTCCTTTTAATGCACTTGCATCAACAATCAAGTCTACCTTCTCTTGTGTGTCTGTTTTCACAGCTTCTGCTTTTGCCAACGCAATTAATTGCTTAGGATCTTTATGCTTCGCACTCATTGCATCAATTGTAAAATCGTTTGCTGTTACACGTTCGCCATTGGCTTCTACACTATACTTTGTAATTCTTCCTTTTACTGTTACACTGGTGCCCTTATCTGTAACGAACGTTACATCATATAATCCTTGCGACTTTCCTTTAATAGTATTCCTTTGTACTTTAACAGTTACGTCACTCATATCATTTGTACTGAAAGCAATCGCTTTTGACAAGCTCAAAAGAACACTATCCTCAGCAATCGTAGCTTCTGTTTCACTTAAAGAGAAATCATTCGCGTAAATGGCTTCCTTGTTGATTTCATCCATATTTCCATTATCATAAACACGGCAATTCACACTTATCGTTGTTCCTGCTTTCGTAGCAAACGTAACAATGTATGTCCCAAATGTTGGTTTTATAGCTTGTGTTACTGTAATATCTTTAAATGCTATTTCATCCCCTTCTTTATCAAATGCCTGAATTCCAGAACGTGCCTTTAAGGTATCCATAAAAGTAGACGCGCTCACTTCCTTTGTAAGCATTACAAAGTCTTGCGCCGCAATATTCTCATCACTACTCACATCAACAATCTTGTCCGTTACCCATATATAACGTGATGCTTCTGACTTCATCCCAGTACGAGTATCTTCTAATGTATAAGCAACTTTATAACGTCCCTCTTTGCTCATATCTATTTTCTTTGAAGTACTGCCATCAACCGTATATGTAAGCTTCATTTCATCCGTATCACTTGTTAATGAAGTGAAATCCACATCATCAAATAACTTACCCTCAATGTCTTTACGAATCGCAGTATCTCCCATATCTCCTGTTCCAAGCTTAGAAACTATTGTCTTGTCTATTCCTTTTAAATTTGGAGTATTCGCAATCGTAATACTACTTGAGAAAGGATACTGAGTCATACCCTTTTGACCAAAGATAATCGTATTATCTAATTTGGAATACTTCTGATCCGAAGGTATTGTAAATTCGTACTCTAGATAAGTTTTCTCTTGGTTGGCAAGCAGTGGAATTGTAACCTGTTTGATGATTCCATCACTGTATGCAGTACCATTAAAAATATCTGTTTGATCCGCTTCAACTTCCACTGGAGCATCAGGAGTGCCTGTGTACATTTTCAAATTTCTAGGTGTAATTGCTGTTCCATCTATTTTGAAATCTGAAATATTAGCTGTAATATTTTGTTCAGTGGATATCACATTCTTGTTAACTATTTCATTTCTTATCATTAACATCTCCCCTGGCTTAGGATATGTATTGATATCATCTTTATTATACTCTATTAGATCAGATTCCCGCTTAATATATAGACCAGTCGTATTTATTGGTTCATTTCCTATATAAGCAAATGAATCCATTGTGAATTCTACTTCTGTTTTATCAGTATATCCTGGTCTTGCAAAATGAATATGCTGCTCTGTACTACTATTAAAAACCAGTCTTGCTTTATCTCCAAACATTTCTCTTACATTATCGCTAGCAAATATATACTCTCCGGAAGTAAAAATCACTTTATCCTTTTGGGCATCATAGTCAATCCTGATTTTTCTTTCTTCCTTAACTTTATTATAGTTGATTTGCACAGAAGATCCGATCCTTTGAAAATATCCATCATTATTTGATTTTATTAATGCGATGTGAGGAACACAATTATCTTTAGTTGATAAGTCATTGTCTAGCCAAGCATCTGATCCAGCATTCCATGCTGGGTCTGGCCTATTATTATATGTATCTAATTCTAACAAAAGTGCATTTTTTTCACCGCTATATGAAAACACTTTCGTCATATCAAAACTATCATCGTTAAAAAATCCATAGGTAAACTTGCTAGGCGTCATTCCATAAGACGTCATTTTTCCTACCAGAGAAAAAGAACGATTGAAGTCGACATTATATTTACTTCTTAGTGTTACAAATTGATAAGCACGACCCGATGATTGTGCATAAGCTATACTACCTGTATTTAATTTGTTCTTTGTTAAATCAAAAAAACTTCCTATTGATTCAGGTACTTGTACATTACCACCAAATTGTTGCGAAGCAGCCACATAATCAAACATCCCTTGTAAGTCAACACTTCCTTCTCCACTATCCATACTACCACTCGTGGATTGATGAGCTGCAAAGTTTCTTGGCAATATAGGATTAGGAATATCTTCTTTCAAGATATCATCCACATTCACCACAATAGTTTGTTCTTTTATTTCGATTACAGGTTCTGCTATAGGTGATTTATCGTTAACGATACTTTTACTATCTACGTTATTTTCATTCGTATCTTCTGTTGGTTTTTCATTAGAACCATCTTCAACATTAGTAACCTCATCACCATCATTCGCTACTTCTTCATTCATGTTTATTTGAGTTTCATTTGTTACTACATCACCTTCACCAAGTAATGTATTTTTTTCAATTTCTGTTTCTTCAACTTCTTGTTTCTTCTCTGTATATGAAACTTTAAATTCTACTTCACCATTCTTATCCACTTCATAAGTAGGTTTATCTAGCGGAAGTTCCTTTTCATTTTGTGATATGTTTTTAATTTCATATAATTCTTGATCTACTCCACTAACATCAAAAGAAATCACCGCTTTTGAATGATCTTCATTATAAGTAATGGTATGTTGTATAATATCTTCTTTAGTATCACTTGCAAAGATATCACTTGGTAAAATATTCAATAATAATGCTAAAACTGTAACTAAATTTAAAAGCTTGTAAGTTGTATTCTTTTTCATATATACTCCCTCTTCATGATTTGATGTTTTATTGAAAATAACAGAAGGCATCTAATTTATTGCCTGCTAAATCTTCTGCTGAAACTTGATATTTACGTTTACTCTCTGATTTGAATTGGATGCTGTTTGCTTGAATTTCAAATGGTATTTCTGATTGTTGATCATCTATAACCCTAATAGAAGAAACATCAACGCCTGATTCTTTATCTTCTATATTTAAAATGATTGTTGCCTCTTCTTGTATGTAATTTACAACTTCTGGTCGGTTTTTATCGATTGTATCAATTTGAATTTGTTGTTCGTGAAAAATCTTTCCATCTTTTATAATAGCAACCTTATAACTTCCATTTTTTGAAATTACTGATGATTTTTTTCCATCTATATGAATTTCATCATAATCCTTAGGAGTAATCTCTAATGTAATGTCTTCATTTGTAATTTCTTTGTTATATAAAATGTAGAAATCAGGTGATTCCACTTTTAATTGGGGTGATTGATTCTTCATAGCTACTGCTCCGATTGTTAATGACAACATCCCAGTTAATAAGAACATACTCTGTATAATTCCTTTTGCATATCGATGCGGTTTAACTATTTTTGATGATGTACTATCTTGAATCGTTTCAAATATATATTTGATATTTCCTGGCATAAGGAATAGCATGCAAGCAATTTTGTTGAATCCGTGGTTTTTTAACTTTGTTCGCAATTGCTCTTTTACCGTGAATAATCTGCTTTTTATAGTACCGATAGGTACATCTAATATCTCGGAAATATCTTGTAATGGAAGTTCTTCATAGAATCGTAAAAGTCCTACCATTTTTAAGTCTTCACTCATATCCAATAAACATTTTTGAATCACTTCGTTGATATATTTACGATTGATTACATCCATTACATCTTCTTCAATAGAAATGTTTTCAACATCTTGTTCGTTTACATCTACATAAGGTTCTTTCCTTTTACGTAAAGCATCCATACACCTTGAATAAGTTATTTTATTCACCCAAATTGTTAAAGATTGTGGCGTTTTTATCTTATTTATGTTTTTATATACATCAACAAATACCTCTTGTACAATATCTTCGGCTTCACTTGCTGATTTCAAATGCGTAATCGCCATGTAAAATACCAATTTACGATAATGTTGATAGATTTCTTCAAATGCATGTTCATCGCCCTCCATCAGGCGATTTACTATTTCCTGCTTTAATTCTGTCATTTTGATGACCTCCCCAATGTTTTTGAATATGCAATGCTTTTATTTGACCGATATGATAATACGTTGTAATGACGCTTGTGTCTTCATCCATAATAAATGATATTTCTTGACTGCTCATCCTCTCAATTTCAGTTAAATAAAAGATAGTGAAAAGTTTTAGAAAAAAGCGATTTGTATTATGATTCATAGTCAATCCCTTACCTTTCTAATAGTTAGACGTAAAAACTATTAGAAAGGTTCATTTTATTTTCACTTTTTAGATATATTAAGTATAATATTTCTAATAACACAATAAAATAGTAATATTTTCCTTTTTTTACTATTTCATAAACTGAAACTTCAAAATCAAAAAAAAGCATGGAACCATTTTGTTCACATGCCTTCATTTAATATTTTTTCATACTTCTTTTGTTACCTTGATTATTACTTATCCAACGATATTTTATAACAGTTTTTTCTTTTATATAAATAACAATAGATTCCTATCGTAACTATTTCTACAATGGAAACTGCTATTCCACCTTCTAAACCAAAATTACCACCATTGATAAATGCTAAATTTTCAACACTTGCAAATCGAGCAACACTTGTTGGGAAGAAGATTCCACTCACAAGCACACCAAATAGGTTTCCTTGCGCAAAATTCCAAATACTATGAGCTGCACTACATACAATGATATTATCATGGTAAAGGGCCATAAGTGAAAATGTAACGCCTGCTAGAATCAAGTTAATAAATGCTATTACGGATATTCCATCGTTTAATAAATGCAACAAGGCAAATAAGATGGAGTTTAGCAATACGGCATATACCGTCGTCTTTCTAGCGGCTATTGCGTTCATAAAGAAACCTCTTAACATCAGTTCTTCATTAAACCCCTGAACCATAAAGCCAATGAAATAAGCGAATATTACGATGATTGAAAAATTATTAAACCCTTCAAAACGTAAACCATTCATGAAATAAGCAATCAACACCACACTGCTCATCATCACAAAACCTATGCCCAAACCTTTGAGGTAATCTCTCAGCAGGTGTTCCTTCGTAAGTCCTAAAGAGTCTCTTGAACGTTTGAAGAGATGCTTACTAGCAAATAAGAAACCTATGATAGGAATTGCTGTCATGAACAGCTGTAAAATCTGTGATGAATCCGTAGGATTGCTTAATATAATATCTAATGAGTTCGACTCTACACCTTGTAAGGCTAGAACAAATATCATTACAAGAGCAGATACAATCTCAGTACATAATAAAATCAACAAAGTGACAAGCACCATAGCCGATACACTTATGTTTCTTTTGCAATTCATTGTTTCTTTGAGCATCTTTGTTTCTTTACGAAACAGTTCAAACATAATTTTCCCTCCTTATTTGTCAGACAATAATACGATACATTGTGCCTGTACGCCTTCTTCCTTTCCAACAAACCCCATCTTTTCTCCTCTGGTTGCTTTTACGCTTACTTGATCAACTTCACAGTGCATTGCTTGTGCAATATTGTTTCGCATAGTTTCAATATGAGGCGCCATTTTAGGTCGTTCAATCATAATCAAAGCATCTAAATTATTGATACGATAACCTTTTTCATCCATTTTTTTATATACTTCTTTCAACATCCATAAAGAATCCATATCTTTGAATGTTGGATCTGTATCTGGAAAATGTTTTCCTAAATCACCTAATGCTAAAGCACCTAAAATACTTTCCGCAACAGCATGGAGAAGCGCATCCGCATCACTATGACCCAATAATCCTTTATCGTGTTCGATATGAACACCACCTAAGACTAATTTTCTACCCTCTACTAGCTGATGAATATCAGTGGATTGTCCTATTCTAAACATATGCATTCTCCTTTACAATCATATACGAAAAGTGTAACACACTTCATATGTTTTGTCTTGCGAATAATCTGCTTCCTTTGACTTTAAAACAACTACGTTTTACCATATAAAAATCGCCAAATACTTACTCATTTTTGAAACTCTCTTCTATAAGATAGGGCATCCTATCTAAACATAACAGTAAATGCGACTAAACTACCCCATATTTAAGATTGAAAACAAAAAATATAGGAATAATTTCTAAAATTTTCGTAAAATATCTACAAAAGCACTATTTCATGATACCATTTATGTATATATTATAGAGGGAGAATATTATGAAAAAATTAACTAGTTTATTATTTTGTATTGCTATGCTATTTTCATTAACAGCATGTGGTTCAAAGGTTAGCGATGATGCACTAGATGCATTTGAAGCTGTCATTCAAAACATGGCAAAAATGAAATCTGCAGATTATGTATTAACGATGGACGCAACAAATAAAGAAGGGGATCAAAAGATGACATTAGAAGGTTCCTACAACCTTCAAAATGCAAAACCTTTACTAAGTGCTAGTTTGTCTATGGAAATGGACAATGAAAAACAGGAAGATGCTATTCAATTCTATATTGATGGAGATTATATGTATCTTAATTTAATGGAATTTATGAAACAAAAGCAATCTTTAGCGGGAATGTTACCTACAGAAGAATTACCATCTCTTGATACTGCTGCAGATACTTTTAAACTTCCAAAAGATGAATTAAAAAAATATCTTAAAGAAGCATCCTTAAAAGGTGATACATTAACAATGGTATTTGATTGTGAAAAAATTATGGATGTCTCTAAAGAATCTGGATCCTCAACAAGCCAATTATCCGCAAACACAACCATTAACAAATTAAATCTTGTGATGGAACTAAAAGATAACGCAATGAAGAAAACAACAATTTCTATGGATATTACGCAGACAGTTGCAGGAGAAAAGGAAACCACTTCAGCAGATATCGATATCGAATTCAAAAACATTAACAAGGCTACTCCAATACAATTCCCAGATTTTACTGATTATATAGAAACTGAATCAAGTTTATTAGCTGGATTTATGTAATCCATCAAGGTATCTTCGGATACCTTTTTCATTTCTAAAAAACACTTGAATTACATAGTATTATTTGTTAAAATAATTACATTATGTAAGGGAGTAGTCGGCTCAAATAGGAGTTGATAAGTCAACATAATGATTCCATTGGAATCTGGCTTATACATGAAATGGCGAGACTTATATACGATTTTTTCGTATATGGTCTCTTTTTATTTCTTAGGAGGAACGTATGAATATTTTGTCTTTATTTTTATTAGGCGTTGGATTAAGCATGGATGCATTTGCAGTGAGTATCGCGAAGGGTATGACGTTAAAAAAACATGAGGTATTGAAATATGCCTTGTTATTTGGAGTGTTCTTCGGTGTATTTCAAGCTGGGATGCCACTACTAGGTTGGTGGTTTGGAAGTTATTTTCAATCTCTTATCTCTAGCATTGATCACTGGATTGCGTTTATCTTATTAGGACTTATTGGGTTCAATATGATAAGAGAATCTTTACATCCTGAAAAAGAAGAGAGTGACTCTTCCTCACTTACCATAAAAGCTATTACCATTCTTGCAATTGCGACTAGTATCGATGCATTGGCTGTAGGAATCAGCTTTGCATTTTTAAAGGTTGACATTTTACAGGCAATTTTAATCATTGGTTGTACAACGTTTATATTTAGTTTTATTGCAACCTTTATAGGCAATAAACTAGGAGATTTACTAGAGAAATATGCTGGTATTCTAGGCGGTTGTATTTTAATTTTCATAGGCTTAAAAATACTTTTGGAACACTTATTTCAAATATAAAGGCAGCGTACATTTTACTATACACTGCCTCTTCTTTCGTTCTTTTTTCTAGATATAAGGAAATAACTCCCTAGACAGCAGACCCCTATAACCATGTACCCTATTCCATAATTTGTGATTAGTTGAAAATCTTCATTACTAATAGAAGATACTACATAGTCTAGTTTCCCTAGCATACTTTGATAAACACGCGGAATGATTTGGCCAATAATCAATAAGGCTACACCACTTATCACGCCACCCATTCCAACTGAAAAGCACCACTTGAATCGATGGCGATTCAATATCATCAACACCATAACAATAAGGATTGCGCCTATCGCAGAACCTATAAAAATTATTTCTTGGGAAATAAAGTTTACGAACTTCATCATTTTCATATAGCTCGTTGGAATACTTTCTTGAAAAGAATTTACGGTTATATCATATACTTCTTGAATAGGAGTATATGTAATTCCTTGATCAATAAACTCATGTATTTGATCCTTCGTCACAAGTGGCTCGAGCACTTTTTCAATTTCATTATCATAACTATACAGCAAATCCTTTAAGACTTCTTTCATATCTTGGTTTGTTGTTGAACCATTTACGATATCATTGAGCATATCTTTACTAGCTTCACCCACTATACGATTTGCTTCTGCATTGTTTTCAATTTCATCTTTCAAATTAAGGAATGCATCTCGATCTAAATCCGGCACAAAAATCTCTATTTGTTCAAATAATGTTTGGATATGTTGCTTTAGATTTATCTCTCCAATTACGATCGTTCCTATATCTTTTATGAAAAATTTATTCGCTAGATGACTCATACAAGTCAACATACAAAACACTATTAACACGCTTACCAAAATAGAATTCCATAACTTCTTCATTACAACCCCTTCTTTCGTAAGACTAGTGTATCATTTTTCATTCAAAAAAGGGAGTTCTTTTATAAAAGCAACATTTATCCCACTTATGACAGATAACATTACGTTCTGTGTAAGAAGAAATAATATTGTATATATAGATGGAACAAATATGGTAAAATAGTACTATGGAAAAAAGAACAGAACCCCTAGCATTCTCCATGCGTCCTACCTCTCTTGAAGAAGTGATTGGACAAGAACATCTAATAGGAGAAGGAAATGTATTACGTAAATGCGTAGAAAATGAAATGATATTTTCTATGATTTTTTATGGTCCACCTGGCACAGGAAAAACAACTCTAGCCATGGTACTAGCAAATACACTCAATAAACCTTATCGTTTATTCAACGCAGTAAGTGGAAATAAAAAAGACTTAGATATCATCTTTGAAGAATCAAAATATTTTCCAGGCTTAATTGTAATTGTGGATGAGGTACATCGCTTAAACAAAGATAAGCAAGATTTGTTGTTGCCTCATATAGAAGATGGCTCCATTGTGATGATTGGTGCGACTACTTCTAATCCACTTCATGCCATCAATCCAGCGATACGTTCTCGTTGTCATCTGTTTGAAGTGAAAGCATTAACGGAAAACGATATTAAAAAAGCTTTGATGAATGCCATTCATTCTGAAAAAGGATTACGAGATGAAGTAAGCGTTGATGAAGATGCCTTGGATATCATCGCAAGACATAGCAATGGAGATATTCGCTATTCCTTAAACATTTTAGAAATATGTGCGATTGCTTCTACTGGACATATCACAAAAGATCTTGTATCACAATATTCTCAGATACCGAATATGGGAATGGATAGTAGTGGAGATGGTTACTATGATGTACTTAGTGGATTTCAAAAATCGATCCGCGGTAGTGATGTAGATGCAGCCCTCTATTATCTTGGTATCATGATAGAAGCCAACGATATTGATAGTATTGAAAGAAGACTTCTTGTGACTGCTTATGAAGATGTAGGTTTGGGAAACCCTGCTGCTGTTGCTCGTTGTGTACAAGCCATAGATGTCGCAAAGCGCGTTGGATTTCCAGAAGGAAGGATTCCACTTGCTGTTGCAGTCATTGATTTAACATTATCTCCTAAATCAAAAAGTGCAGAAAATGCAATCGATTCTGTTATGCAAAAGCTACATATGAGTTCCTATAGTGTTCCAGATTATTTAAGATTTACCCCTGTCTCTATGAAGGAGGAAGATAAATATGATTATAATCGTCCAGATCTTTGGAACAAAATTCAATATCTTCCTAACAAACTACGAAATGAAACTTTTTATGAAGCACAAACAAATTCAAGTTATGAATCTGTTCTTGCTAAAAATCTAGAAAAAATACGCAGTGTGAAACGCACAAACAATCTTGCACAACTAAAAAAAGAACATAAGAAATGAGTTCTTTTTTTCATCATTCTATATATTTTTTATGATACACATTCATAATAATTCTCCACATCATGAAACTAAAACATATCCACAAACATGGTACCAGTTCAAATTTAACCAATACATCGTTTGCTTTCAAAAGGAAAAAAAACCGTTTATAGGAAACATGTTTTAGTAAATAATCCAGCAAAAATATTGATAGTATCATTGCCGGGATATATCAAAGATGATAATAAACTCCAATATGAAATTATACATGGAGCATTGTATACACATTCTATTGCTGTTTCTAAATTGCATAAATGCCCTCTTTGCGCTGCAATTGATATGTTTTCCAAGAGAAATATCATTTGTTATTTTTATGTCTTCATTATATCTTTTAGCATTCATAAAACAAGATACAATCTTGTAATAAAAGATTTGGGATAATTTACCTTTTTGAGTATCCCCTCAAAAAAGGGTATATGAGTGGATGAAAGCGACTACATGAAGTTATAATAAAAATAGAAATGGAGTGATTCTATGTGTAATGTAAGTCGTGAACATGATATTTATTTAGCAGGTGGATGTTTTTGGGGAGTTGAAAAATATTTCTCTTGTATTTCAGGCGTCCGTAGAACTGAAGTTGGGTATGCAAATGGAAATGGAGTAGATCCAACATATGAACAAGTATGTGAAGGCACAACAAATTTTGTAGAGTGTGTACACATTGTATATGACCCTTCCATAGTATCTTTAAATTTTTTATTGAATATGTTTTATGAGGTAGTGGATCCAACTTCTATTAATAAACAAGGAAACGATAGAGGAACACAATATCGAAGTGGAATCTATTACACAAGAAAACTAGATGTGTTGGTAATCGAAGAATCTTTAAAAAAGCTACAAGAGAAGTATTCAGAAAAACTAGCAATTGAGGTATCTCCATTAAAAAACTTTTATTTAGCAGAAGATTATCATCAAAAATATTTAGATGTGAATCCAAATGGATATTGTCATATCCCTACTACAAAATTTGAAAGCGCAAAGTCTGCGAAATGTTGTTTACAACATGACAATGAACAACGTTTTCAAAAGCGAACTGATGAAGAATTACGTCATATCTTAACAGATGAGCAATATAAAGTTACTCAATTAAGCATGACAGAACATCCTTTTGAAAATGACTATTGGAATGAATTTCAAGAGGGAATTTATATCGACATCACCACTGGAGAACCTTTATTTGTATCAAGTGATAAATTTGATGCAGGATGTGGATGGCCTAGTTTTTCAAAGCCTATACAAAGAAAAGCAATCAAAGAAAAACGTGATCAAAGTCATGGTATGGAAAGAATAGAAGTAAGAAGTTCACTAGGTGATGCCCATCTAGGTCATGTGTTCAATGATGGTCCTATTGAAGAGGGTGGATTACGTTATTGTATCAATAGTGCTTCCTTAACCTTCATTCCTAAAGATAAAATGAAAGAATATGGATATGGTGATTATCTTTATCTCTTAGATAAGTAATTCTTTTCTATTTTGGATACAAGCATTTTCTTATATCAAAAAATGAGTGATAGATATTACGGAGGTTTAAAGTTTAGCGGGGTAAATGTACCCCGCCAAACTTTAAAGGGCAAGATTTTATGTTTCAAATAGTGAAACATAAATACTCACTCTATTTTTTGTATGTATATTCCAGTGAAGCGAAGCCAGTTATTCCGTTATGGGATTCAACACAAATCCGGAATTGAGATCCAGCGATACGCTAGAAGGAGTTTCTATTATTTTAGTTAAGCAACACTTTTCTATAGATGTGGATTTAGAAAAATAATATCAAATTCTGTTGTATGCTTATTGATGAGAAAGTGTCTATGCGCGTAAAAAATTAGAAAATTAACATGATCCACCTTTGGGTAGCTCTCTATATGTAGTATACTGGCTCTTGCTCCATTAAAAACATGACTCCGCACCAGTGTAATAATCACAAAACAAGAGGAGAATTACATCTATATATTAATACATGATTTAAAGCTACAGTCTTTAACCTATAGCATTATACGGGCACTAAATTGTATCGAAGATTCCAATAGATTTAAGGATTCATTATTTCAATCACTTATAAAGAACGCCGTAACCAATAAAACAAATGAAATAGATTTATAAAAATAAGGTTCAAACCCATAACAACATATCAACCTCAAACTATCATTTGCTTTTCGATATATTTTTTAAATTTTTTTCTAAATTGCGTAGCTCTTTTTTGTGAAAGAGGAACAATATCTCCATTTTTCATAGTGATTAAATTTCCGCAAATAGAAATAATATTAGATATATTAACAATGAATGATTTATGTGGTATAAAAAATATATCTGAAGGTAATTCCTCATATACTTTACTAATTCTTAATCTCAAAGCAATTTTGTTGTCCATAGTATAAATAATTGTGGTTCTGTTAAAATAATCTTTACTATAGTCAAAATATTCAAAATAAATAATTTCATTTACATATAAATCATGCTTTTCACTTCTTGAAGAAAAACAAATTTTTGTTTTCTCACAAATTTGTTTATTATGATATGCAAATATATCATCAATTGTTTTGAATACTCTAAATTTTGTAGCTGGCTTTTCGATAAAATCAAATGCATGTACATGATAAGCTTTTAGTGCATATTTTTTATGACTTGTAAAAAAGCAAATACAGCCTTCTATATTTGTATCTCTTATAATTTTAGCTAATTCTAAACCATTCATATCGGGAAGTTCAACGTCTAAAAATACAATGTCATATAATTCTTTTTTTTCTAAGTAATCCTTAGCAAAAGAGAATCTATCAACGACAAAAATATAACTTTTCTCCTCAAAATAACTCACTATGAAGGTTTCTAAATCATTTAAATCATCATCTATGATTGCAATTCTAATCATATTACATCCCACCCTTGTCTTAAATTATAAATGATTCTTTAAAATAAATAAAGATTATATACATTTAAAATAAAATCTTACTACGTTGCCTATCATGTGTCTTTAATATTTAAAATATCAATGTCACGTTGTAAATCTTGAAATTTAATTAAAAAGCTTTAAATTATTAAGGATTGCAAAAATTTCTAAATTCCATGATTTTTTTGACTATTCAATTTTCTTCCTTTTAATGCATCAATCATGATTAACAAATCAGTTCCAATGACAAAAGATACAAATTGAATTATTATTTCTATCAATAAAACAATCCGAAATATGGTAGGGAAATAGTAGAAAAAACACAAAGCAAGACATGTAAATATTGTTCCACTTACAGCAACAAGAAATCTCATATATGGACTTAATTCGCATTCGTTATATACAAAAGAACAATTTAAATAATCGTATTTATAATATCCATTGGTTTTTTTTTGAAAAATCCAATAAAAAAAGGAATGAAATGTTTCATGCAAATAAATTGCTAATAAATGTATAATATAAAATTGTATAACAAGATTTAATAAATTATCCTTTAAATACATGTTAATTGCCAGAAATGGAAATACAAGAGGTAAAAACAAAAGCAATTGAAAAAAATACATAACATTCATCTTAAGTCGAGATTTATCCCATATCAGAGAATTGAATAATAGTGATGATTTATAAATCAAACCTCTTTTTATGCAAAAGTTAATACAGTTTTTTACATTTTTTTTACTATGTTTTGGTATGTTTAATTTTTCTAAATAAGTATTTAGATTTATTATTTTACCATTTAATGCATCATTTAAGATAATTCTTAATATTACATCATCATATTCTATCATTAGCCTTTGATCAATTATCTTCATTGCCTCGCTAAATTTTATACCTTTTGATAATTTATACATATTTCATTCCCCACTCCAAGGCTGTAAATATTATGAATGCTAGAAAACCATAAAACAATATAAATATGATAGGAGATTTACTATCTATTATATACTTTATCTGGAACTTTCTTTGTATCAAATTTAAACTTACATACGTTAAAAAACTCAAAAATATTTTTTCGATAATTATATCGTTAAAAATTATTAACGATATCAATATGCCAAATATAATCAAGCTACAAATATTGAAAATCAAATCAACCAATAAAAACTTTCGGATTACACTTTTTGATTTCAAATCAAACCAGCTTTTATAAGAATAAATAATTCCATTTGATATAAGAAAAATCAATAAAAACAATTGAAAAACAACACTTACACTATTTTCAACTAGCATTGAAATTTTTAAAAAAATAATAAATATAATAAACGAAGTTATGAATTCAATATATATAGCACGATAATTAAACAATAATAATACATAATTTTTAAATATACTCATTTCCTTTTTCATCTTAATTATTTTACTTTGTTTAAATGAATATCTAAATATATAGGAATTTTCTATTTTTATCTTTTTGTACAATAAACACATTAAAATTGAAATCATAATTAATAAGAAAATGTACAAAAAAGATGAAGTATTCATAATTGAAATCAAACTAACATATTTTACAGGGATAAAAACTGATAAGGTACAAACTACAACAACGATCATTTCCAAAAGCGCGATATGTTTTATATGAAATATCTTTATAATTATATTTGTGGTTATCTGGAATAATAAATAAAGATTTAGTATAATCAAATTCAATGAATTTACGATCAATAACAAAATAAAAACGGACGAAAGCAAGTTTGAATATGTTTGCATTAACATGGCAGATAAAAAAAGAAATAATATTACATCTATTATGCATAAGCAGAAAATTAAGTTTGTTAAAGATACATGTTTGAATAAAATGTTTAAATGTTTATACTTTTTAAAGCTCCTTATATTAGCTTGAGAAATAAAAATATACATTGGCGCTACAATTATTATGCTATAATATATTAATTGATGGAACATTATATTATAGTTTTTTACTAATTCATACAGGTTTGAATTCAATGAATACATTTTAATATCCTGTGGTGTGATGATTGCTATAAAGAAATAAAATATTAAAGGAATAATCATTATCAAAGATATCAAACTTGGAGTTTTGAGAAGTAATTCTCTAATTACATTTAAAAAAATTTTTAATCGAATGACTGACAGCATGAATACTTTGTTAATCATAATTTAATTCTCCAACTTTTTTTATATTGAGAAACTCCGATTCTAAATTTACTTCATTAGAAAGTTCGATCTCTTTAACAATATAGTGTTTGTCAAAAACTAGAACTCTATCACAAACTTCTTCTAAAAACTGAGTGTTATGACTTGAAATTATCATAGTTGAAGAATATTTTTTGCTTTCAGCTTTAATTAATTTTTTTAATAAAATGATCATTTTAATATCTAATCCGTTCGTAGGTTCATCAATAAAGATAAGCTCTTTATGCAAAATCATTTCTCCAATTATTTGAATTTTTTTCTTCATTCCAAAAGAAAAATCCTTGATTAGTTTTGTTTTATAATCTTCACATAAATCAAAAAGCTCAATTAAATGATAAATTTCATCTTTCTTTAAATTGTAATTAATATCTTCAAGTTTACAAATAAAAGCAATATATTGCTCAGCCGTTAAATAATCAAGAAGATTAGGAAAATCCTGTATATATGAGATCCTCTTTTTAAAATCATCATCATTCACATTTGGTCTTTTATACATCACACTGATAGCACCACTACTATCAAGAAATCCATATAAACAATCTAATAGTGTAGTTTTCCCAGAACCATTTTCACCAAGTAAACCTATTATTTCTCCTTTTTTTATATCAAAATTTATTTGTTTCAATACTTCCTTACTACTATAACTAAAATTTAAATTTGTAACATTTATTATTTTCTCCATAAAACCTCCCCTTCACACATTGTTAACGCGCGATAAAATAAAAATGATTAATATAATAATTTTTCTGCCCTAACAAAGACCTTTTATTATATTAAATTATCAAAGCTAGCTTCTTTTTGATATGGTTTTTTTAGCTATTAAAGTTAATAGGAATGCAGATAATAATAGCAATACTCCAACAATAAATGGAAAATATTCATACATGCCATTCTTTATAATCGTAATCTCAAAAGCCCCGTTCTTATTAACACTACAAAACTCCATGATTTTTACTCCAAATATTTTTACAACTTCTTTTGTTTCTGCTTGAATATTAACAATAAATGATGTCATATCAGATGTTTTTTTCATTATAAGTAGAATAGTACCTATAAACCCTACCATAAAAATAAGAAGAGCAATTCCAGTATTTTTAGCTACTGTAATAAATCTTTGTTTATCCATTATATTCCCTCCCTTTATAATGAGCAAAAATGGTTAACTTATTTAAACTATATGCTATTATTTTACATAAAATTAATATTCTGTTACTAAACTATATGGTGTAATTATGTTTCCATTTGGTGTTATAACTCTCTCAGTTAAGTATCCTTTTGGATATACTGTAATAGTTGTTATATTTGCTGACTCACCAGCTAAAGATAAACTTGACTTATTATTTACGTTCAATGTCATTTTAAACCTATTGTCTGTTGATATACCAATTTGACGGTTATCCTCTCTTGCCATTTGTAATGCTGCTTCTATTTGCTTATCTTGTGTATATGTTTTATATAAAGTAACAGATGCTACGGCAACGACAATCATTCCACCTAAAATCAATAATGCCCAACCGATACCTAAAAGTGCATTTTTTATGGTGCTCTCATATTCATTTGACAATTCATAGTTGTCATGACTATAAGATTCCTTTGAAAAATCTACTTGATCCCAACATAGTTCATACATATGTATGTCTCCCTTCTTTATTTTATATTATACGGTATTAACCATTTTTGCAATGACAAGTAATCCATAAATCTTATTTTTATATTACATTTATATTATAACATTCATATATCTAGTAACTCTTGTCTCTTAAGTCGTGATACGCGTATTTTGAGTTTTCTTTGCGATTTCGTAATTGTTATATTGTATGTATCATATATTTTTACTACATTTTTTGCTTACTTTTTATAAAAAAAAGACCGTCCTATTACGATCTTTATAAAATTTATTTGCAATCATTCGTTGTAATACCTAATTCCGCGAAAATTTTATTCTTTTCTACGACACACTCTTGGATAACAGAAAGATCATCTAATGCAAGAGATAGAAACAAAGCATCCACAATTAAAGATTGAACAATTAATGCAACTTGGCTTGCTAAACGCAAGTTGTTTTCAACAGCAGATACAAATAATGTTACCGTTGATTTACTTGCTAATTCTTGATTACCGAATTGAGTAATTAAAATAATTTTTGTCTTTCTCTGATTTGCAATCTTAATATAGTCATGTGATTGCGTAGACTTACCAAGAGTAGTAAAACAAATCAACAAATCATCCTTGGTCATATTCAAATTCGATTCAAGCTGTAAATGAACATCTTCATAATATATGACTGGAATGTTCAAGCGCATAAGCTTAATCTGTAACTGTTTAGCCAATGTACTGCTTGCACCTAGCCCACTTAAATATATTCTATGATTTTTTGTGTTCGTCTCCCGTATCAATTTTGTTGCCTTCACTAATTCTTTCGAATCTACAATATCTACAGTAGATTGAATAGAAGTAATAATAAATGCACTTAATTTTTTTAGGACCGATTCAGGTGTATCCGATGGCAAAATTTCATTAAGAATCAAATCAGAATTTTCGTTGTATTGATCAACGGATAGATTTGCGGATAATGAAAGTTTAAAATCAGAATATCCTTCACAGCCTAGCTTGCGTGCAAAACGAATCACTGTTGCTTCGCTCACTTCAGCACGTAAAGACAAATCTTTTAATGTTAATGAAAGTATTTCTTTTCGATTGTTTAAAATAAACTCCCCAAGTTTTTTTTCTTTTGCAGATAGAAACGGCATGAGCGATTCTATATTCAGAATAATATTAACTGCCTGCATAAGTCCTCCTCACTATGATCTATACATAATTGTTATGATTATGAACATTATCTAAGTCCTATTATACCTCATTCTACCAACGGAATGGTGAAATTGCAATGATTTCCATGGAAAAACATGTATTGCGTCTATTTCCCTATAGGAATTCAGCATTTACCATTTTCTATGGCTTTTTTTACATCTACTAAGCTGTCATAGATTCCAATACAAGATTCATAAAGGTCCTCTGTAGGCGCTACAAGATCTGGAACCATAATCGTAGCACACCCTGCTTGTATGCCCGCATGAACACCATGCAACCCATCTTCAAACACATAACAATCTTCTGGGTTAAGACGCATCTTCTCTGCAGCCAACAAAAAGATATCTGGTGCAGGTTTTCCGCGAGTAACCTGTTCACCACTCACAATAATATCAAAATAAGAAAAGATTTTTGCTATCTTCAAATTGCTGTAGATAAAATCTAGAGGTGCACTGCTTGCGAGAGCGAGTACTTTATTATTACTCTTCATATAGTCTAGAAGTTCGTGTACACCAGGTTTCATTGGAACACTTTGTGTTAAGATCCTTCTCGAGTTTTCAAAAACTTCATCTATGAGCTTTTCAGCATGTACTTCTGGCCAATAAGAATTTACAATCTGTTGCATGAAAACACCATTTGTTCCACGTATTGCATCTAACATTTCAGGATGAATAGAAAGCTTATGTTGTTTTGCTACTTCATGCCATGCTTGGTTGTACACCAATTCCGTATCAAACAGTAACCCGTCCATATCGAAAATCGCACCTTTTTTCATAGTATACATTAGCCTCCTGTTCCCAATAGTAAAAATGATAAATTTTCTTTATGCCAAGGACAGCCTAAAATACTTTTTCTAATTTTATATCGAATTCTACCCTTATCAGTTTCCATTGTAAAAATAAATTTTGTTAGCTTTGCCTGTATGTTGGATGTTTTTATTTCACTACGCGGTATAAAAATAAGAGTATCCTCTTTTGCCACACCCTTCATATCATCCACTGCAAATATTGCAATGCCTTCTTGATTGATATGTAAAATATGATCTTTCATTGTATACATCATATTCCCAAATCCATGATGATAAGCTCCCACATCTGGAATGATGGTTGCCCATATAGTTCCATGTTGAGCAAAGTTCATGTGTTGTTTTAGCACAAGTGCTCGGATATCATTTTCTTTCATACCTCTACCTCTTACTGATTGCGTTCAGCCAACATTTTATTAAAATCTACAATACCTGCTTTTCCTGTTTCTACTAATGCTTCTCGTTCCATCCCTACTTCTCTAGCACCCATATATTCCATTATCATTGGTAAGTTCATTCCTGTAATAACACCTATCTTATCAGTATTCAATGGATCGCTTAAAATTCTAGCACCACAATTACAAGGTGTCCCAAACAATAAATCACAGAATATGATAGCCCCTTCTCCTGTATCCACTTCTTGAAGTGCACTTTGCAGTTTCCCTAGGAATTCTTGCACATCCTCTTCAGGTAATAAACATAACGCTTTTACTTGTTTTTGCTCTCCTGAAAATATTTGTAGGGTATCCAACATCCCCTCTGCCAAGCGACCATGGCTCGCTATTATAATTCCTTTCATTTTAACCTCCTGTGTATACACTTTATGGGCATCTTACGATGCCCATAGTGTTGTATTCTTTTATTTAGAACAATCCAACTGCTGCACATAGCAAAGCAATAACGATAGTAAAGAATACTAATTTTGCGACACTTACGTGTTTTTTATTGATTAAATAGTAATAGATAAATAGTACTCCAATGGATAAAATGCCTGGCATGATTCCATCAATTTTTTCTTGTACACTCAAAGTAGCTTCATCAAAGTTAGCAGTAAGCGCAACACTTAAGCTTACCATAGAAGCAGTCAATGCTCCCATCATCGCCATACCAAGAATATTCGCACCTTCGATAATATTTGACATCAATTTAGAAGACATAATATCTTTGATTGCAGATCTTCCTTTAGAATATGTCAATTTTGTAAAGACGATCAATTCTCCTAATGTATACATAGTCCCTAACAACAATAACCAGAATCCCGCTATGGAACCAGATTGCGCTAGTGAACAAGAAGCTAGAATAAATAAAGTAGTAATTGTACCAGCACTAAAGGAATCTCCTAAAGCTGCTACTGGTCCCATCAACCCTGTTTTTACTGCAACGATAGATTCTGAAGGAATTGCATCTGGATTATTTGCTTTTTCTTCTTCCATCGCTAATGTTGTACCTAAAATCAAACCACCAGCTGTAGCATTTGTATTAAATAGTTCTAGATGTCTTTGTAGCGCAGGAATCATATCTTCCTTATTTGGATACAGCTTTTTGAATGCTGGAATCATAGAATAGGTATATGCAATCGATTGCATACGTTCATAGTTCAAAGACATTTCGGTAGTAATATACCATCTAGCAATTACTTTATTAACATCTTTTTTTGTTAGTGATACTTTTCTTTCCTCAGCCATACTATGCAGTCTCCTTTTCTCGATCACGTTTCTCTAAAATAATTAGTACTGCTACACAAGCTGCCACTAAACCAGCTGTTAATGTATTCAATCCAACTGCTTTTACAATGATAAAACCTAACACTGTAAATGGAATCATTTTTGGTTTTCCAATCATATTCATAATCAATGCAAATCCAATGGCAGGCATAACACCACCTGCTACTTCTAATCCATGCATTACCCATGCAGGAACCGAATTCATAAAGGTGAGCATTGCATCTTGTCCAAACATAACAATTAAGAAAACTGGTAAGAATAATAATGGAATCTCAATCAATGGAGGATAAATAATTGCACATCTTGTAATTCCTGCTAAGTTCCCTTTTTGTGCAAATTCATCTGCTCTATGTACGAAAATAACGTTTACCATCTTACGAAGATTTGTAACAAAAGATCCTAATAATCCCATAGGTACTGCGAACGCGATTGCTTGTTCCGCAGTAAGACCAGTCGCCAATGCAATCGGAATCACCGTGGTCGCGGCCAGTGCAGAATCGGTAGGTAAGTTTCCACCTGGCGCTATAATACCAGCGAATGCAGCGGCAATACCTCCACCAATGATCAATCCCTTCGTTAAATCTCCATAAATTAAACCTGTAACTACCCCAACAACAATCGGACTTGCGATGAAGAAGAATGCAAAATATCCACCAATCATACCACGAGCCACCCAATACATGATCCCCATAGCTAATGCCATAACTATTAATTGTGTACCACTCATAGAATTTACTCCTCTTTCCTTTTATTTTATTTTCTTTTCAATTGATTCTAAACTAACTGGATCGTTCTCCGGAATCGGTTGTAAAAAGACATGTACACCAGCAGCTTTCATCTCTTTTAATTTATCAAATTCTTCCGCTGATAGAGATACACCTTGAACAACAGATTTGCGTTGTGCACTATTTTGAATTGCCCCTGCATTTAATTCTGGTAACTGCAACCCATTTTTATATGCAGTATAAGCCGTATCCACATCTTTAAAAATCAATAAGACTGTATCATCTTTACGATCAATTGCAGTTTGAATTTCGTCTACTTTCACGATATCCACATCACGATCAGGAACTGCCATTCGATAGATATCTCCCATAAATGGATCATCCACCAATGCATTATCAGCTAAAATCAAGCGATCTACTGGTCGAAACTTTATCCATTTTGCGACAATCTGTCCATGTACCATACGATAATCAATACGTACCATATTTAATTTACCCATAATAACTCCTCCTTTCTATATTTAGGGTCAATGACCTTCCTTATTTTCTTTGAATTTTCACTACTTGTCTAGTATCCGCACTCTTATGTACAGCTTCCGCAATCAACTCTGCTTCTAAACCATCGTTTAAGTTTGCGATAAAAGGCTCATTATTTTGTATACAACGTACAAAGTCATTCAATGGATCAATACCAAACCCGATAGCTCTTCCATTGTGATTTTGTATAAAATTAACATTTGGCGTGTGTTGTTTATGTTCATCGAAGAATTCAACTCCTCGTTTTTGAGAATCTACTCGAATCAACGTGTTTTCGCAAAGAATTTCTGAGCATCCATCATCTGCTTTCGCAAACCCATTCGGTAAAATCCAAGCATTTTCAACCGTCCAAGTACATCCATTTTCAAATTCTAAGATTGCCGTAATACTATCATAAGTATCTACACCTTTTGATTTTAAAATTCCTTTGTGTCCAACTGCATATACTTGTACAACTTCACACCCCATATACCAGCGAATCAAATCGTAACAATGTGTTCCCACAAAATGCACTGGACTTGAATCGGCAGACCAATTTAGCCAATTTAATGCTACATCATAAATATTATCCATGCGCATATATCCACGTACCGGCTTTCCTGTCGTAGGATCTGCTAACTTATTCTTAACCGCAATGCTGGCCATATCCCATCTTTTATGGTAATCAACCATAACACGAACACCTGCTTTTTCTGCAGCTTCGATGATTTCATAAGCATCTGCAGAAGATGTCGCAAGTGGTTTTTCTACCAATACATCTTTTTTGTGTCGTATTGCGGCCATCACTGGATCTTTGTGATATGGATCTGGTGTCGCAACCGATACTGCATCAACCTCCTCATTGTTTAACATTTCATCGATATCATTGTAAGTTTTCACATGATATTCTTCTGCAACCTTATCTGTTATTTCTTTCTTTAAATCACATACTGCGACAAGGTTTACATTAGGATTGCATGTGTAGGCATCAAGATGATTTTTCCCATAGATACCAGCACCTACAACCGCAACATTTAGTTTCTTCATAAAACCTCTCCTTCCTTTTGTAGTATTGCTACATTGAATATAACATATAAGAAGTAATACTTCAATAGTTTTTTGTATTTTTGTAGTTTTACTTCTTTTTGTCGTAGTAATCATTGCAAAAACTGTAAAAAAAGATACAGAAAAAGCTCTTCTAGATGTACTTTAAGAAACACATAGAAGAACTATTCAATAGAATTACATATTGTTTTACTAATCTTATTTAATCAAATAATTTCAGCATTACGTATCCTTACGTAAAATTTCCAAATATTTTTCATATGCGAAACAACGTTCCCGCTTATTATTATCTACTTGAACAAGGATACCTTGTTCCATAAGCTTTTTCACCGCAGTTGAGGTTGTGTTATATGAACTTCCAAGTGCGATGGCAGTTTTTTTGATATCGATAATAGGAGTTTGCTCTAAGTAATAAAAGAGTTTTTTCAAAATCCCTGTTCGTGTATCTGTTTCTTTTATAATCGCAAGATTTTTTTTATGCAGTTCCACCAACGCATCAATAGTTTCAATAGAATCTTCTGCTGATTCATAGATGCCTTGTAAAAAGAATATAACCCATTGTTCGAAAGTGCCTTTTTCTCTTACCTCACTCAACCTATCGTAATATTCGATGCGATTACGTTTTAAATAATATGAGATATAAAGGGTTGGAAAAGTGAGCATTCTATTTTCCTTTAAAAACAGATTGATCATCAATCGCCCTATTCTACCATTCCCATCTAAGAATGGATGAATTGTTTCAAACTGATAATGAATTAACGCAATCTTAATCAATGGATCGGTTTTGTCAATTTCATTGATATACTTTTCTAAATCCGACATTGCGTTTTTCATATCCTCTGGTGATGGTGAAATATACCTTGCGCTCTTTAATGTACTTCCTTGTGATCCTATCCAGTTTTGACTTCGGCGAAATTCACCAGGATTTTTTTCTCTTCCTCTCCCATCGCTCAAAAGTATCTCATGAGTTTCTAATAAAAGGCGACAACATAGGGGTAATGTTTTAAGTCTTTCTGTCGCAAAATCCGTTGCTTTGATATAGTTTATTACTTCTGATATATTTTGATTGATGTTTTTTTCTATATGTGGATCTAGTATATCATCAAGAGTTGCCTGTGTGCCTTCGATTTGAGAGGATAGAAGGGCTTCTTTTCGTACATACATAGACACAAACAAAGGAACACTTGGCAATCTAGAGCTAATTGCTTCCAGTTTTGCAATAGAAATATTCGCTTTTACCAACAACTCCAAAAGAGTTTCATCTAATAAAAGTGGCGGATTTGGTGGTAAAACGTTAGGTAAAAATGATGTATACATCATTTCACCAGATAGATTTGATTTATAAGTTCCTGAAAGATTCATGACTTCACCTCATTTCGAAGTTATAAGTCTATTATATGCCTCTTATTTCAACTAATCAACGTTTTGTTGAAATAACATTTAAAAAATGCGCTCGTTATTTCAATTAATTCTTTTATTTTACCATGAATTTCCATCATTTTTTTTACCCATAAAAAAAGCACTCAAATAATTTATGAGCACTTAATTTTGATAAAGTTGTATGACGCTTTAAATTTTATTTACCCTAATTTTCTTTTAAAAATGCTAAACAGGCAGCTCCTAAAAGTCCACTATCTTCATCTAAATCCGTACGAACGATATGTACCAATTCTTTTACATTTGGATACACTTTATCAATCACTCGTTTTTTCACTTCTTCCACAAAACCATCAATTTTTAACGCAACACTTCCTCCTAAAATAACAATTTCAGGATCCATAAATGCATATATAATAGAGATTGTATTAGCTAGGTACTCCATTGCATCATCCATGATTTGCATTGCGATTTCATTTCCTTTACTCGCAAGATCATGTACTTCTCCCGCATGGCTTACTTGCAATCCTTTTTGGTTTGCCCTAGATGTAATCGCAGTTCCACTGCAGATTGCTTCTACCCCACCTGGATAAATACTCCCATGCGTTGGTCCATCTTTCCACAAAGGTATATTGGCTATTTCATGCGCAAACCCATGTGCCCCTTGATAAATTTGTTTATCGATTACAAAGCCAGATCCAACACCCGTTGAAATCGTCATAAACTGTACGTATCTATAATCTTTACCTTGTCCTAAAACAGCTTCTGCTAGACAGGCTAAATTGGCATCGTTTTCTAAGTATACAGGAACACCTAATGCTTTATGTAATTCTTCACTAATCGCAAAACCATGCCATTTCCCCGATAAATTAGGTGTGGTTAAAACTACCCCATTAATTAAATCTAATGGTCCAGGACAAGATAAACCTACGCCTTGTATATCGACACCGAAAGAATCTATCGCTTCTTTTATTCTTTGAATAGTGCTTACTGGATCTTGTGTATCTGTTGAAAACTGCACTCTATTTTCAATATGATATTCATCGTTAATGAGTGCGATTCGTGTATTTGTACCACCTACATCAATTCCTACTGTATATGTCATATAATTGCTCCTTGTCTATAGGATAAGCATACCATGTATTTGAACGCCTTGCCAAATACATTCTGGAATTTCAGAAACAGAACTTGACTCAATAGGTTTACTTTATCAATGCTTCTTTTGTAATAGATTTAAATAACAGCGGTAGAATTACAATTCCCTTTAGAGAAAAAGCACTCCCTCCGTAGATGAGTACTTTACTTTGTTTGTAACAATCGAAATACTTGTTCTGATGTTTTGGATAAATTACGATATGCATTATCTGTGCACATAGCATCTTGCAATGTACATGGTCCATTTTGTATACAAAAGAAAGCATCAATTCCTTGCGTATTGCAAAGATCTGCATCACTGGATACATTTCCCGCAAATGCAATAACTGGTTTATGGAACAACTTAGCCAATTTCGCAATTCCTGTAGGAGCCTTTCCCATCACACTTTGTGCATCCAAACAACCCTCTCCAGTTACTACATAATCACTGTTCTTAATGGAATCACGGATATGTTGCTTCTCCATAATCAATTGTATTCCAGATATTAAATCTGCCTTTAGGAAGGATAAAAAAGCAAATCCCAAACCTCCAGCCGCGCCACTCCCTTGCGTGTGTGGATCTCCACCAACAATCGTCTGTGAAACGATATCACCATAAGACTTCATCCATGTATCCATTTCTATGACCATGTCTTTATCTGCACCTTTTTGTGGTCCAAAGATTGCACTACATCCATTAATCCCTACCAAAGGATTTTTTACATCACATGCTATTTTAAACTCGCATTCTTTCAATCGGGCATCCGCTTTTTCTATTTGAATATGGTGTAATTGAGATAACCCAATCGCTCCCAATGGAATATCTTTCCCTTGCGCATCCAACAACTCATACCCTAGTGCTTGTAGCATACCACTACCACCATCATTACTTCCACTTCCACCAATTCCAATTACAAAGCTTCGACATCCTTGATCTAACGCATCCAATATCATCTGTCCAAGACCATACGTCGTCGCATATAATACCTCTTTTTTTGCTTTATCGATACGATCAATACCGCACATACTCGCCATTTCCATGATCGCCATCTGTGGATTCTCTTGTAGCATATAAGATGTACTGATATCCCTATTCATCGCATCTTTTACTTCTACAAATCGCTTAACGCCTTCCCTATAAGACATATAGCTTTCTACAAAGCCTTCGCCACCATCAGATAATGGATAAATAACTACCTCTGCATTGGAACACTTCTCAATACCTTCTTTGATCGCATTTCCTGCCTGCATGGATGATAAGCTTCCTTTGAAGGAATCCACAGAAACAACAACTTTCATACCTCACCTCTTAGATACAATTGTATCTTCACTCTATCCTAATAAAATTATAAGGTATTGCCTTTCAGTAGCCTAGGTTACAGAAAACACATATCAACACATCTATTTGTGTTAGATAACATCATATAAAAACACAACCTAACAGATTGCGCTCTTATATGATTATATTTTTGTCTCTAGAAACCGATAGAAATGAATCGCCATTACAAACAGAGGGATATCACTTAATGAACGTGGATCATATCCAGTTCGATCTTTTATTTTATTCAATCTATTTTGTAAGGTGTTCTTGTGTAGATACATCTCTTGACTCGCTTGTTGAATAGAACCATTCCATCGATAATAACATTCAAGTAACGGAATAATATCTGCTAGTTCACTTTTCTCATAGTCTCTAAATACCTTTTGAATAAATTCCTTCTTCGTAGTGGATGCAATTTCTTCCATGAAGATATCCATTGAAATATCTTTATAGAAATATATTGTTTTCTCTTGTGCAATGCCTGCTCGTAAAGCTCTTTTCGCTTGTTTATATTGTTCATATACAAGTTTTTGTTTGTTGTTTTTTTGATCAATTCCTACATAGATTCCACATCCTAATTTATCCTGTATTTCCATATGTAACATTTGAATCCATGCTTCTACTTCTTTATCGCTACATTCATGTACACCAATTAAATAGGAAGATGACATTCTTAAGAAAAAGGCATCATGATCACCATATAATTTCTGTTGTAGGATTTGTTCCAGTACTTGCATCTGTTCTTCAAAGAGTGGATGACTTGGTTTCATTTGTAAGAATCTACGTTTACATCGTATGTTAATACCAATCAAGAGCCCTCTTTCATAGAGTTCTTTTTCTTGTACAGAGGATTGTGAATGTATCCATTCATACAGATAGCTATTCATTTGATAGGTCTTGCGCATTTGTTCACTTTTTAACAGATCGTCCATAACGAGGATTTCTGTCATACGCTTGATAATCTGTGCGTAGGGACGTATCTTTTCATATTCACCTGTTATCCCAATGACACCTACGATTTCATTGCGTACAACGATGGGAAGATTGGTCCCTGGTTTTCCTCCATCGTATTCGTTATCTTGTGTTACGGGTAGTTCTTCTAGGTGGTGTTCCACCAGATAACGCGCACCCATATGAATCTCATGGATGCGCAATGTATCACTGCTTGCGATAATCAAACCATCATGGTTCATGATGTTGATTTTATAAGGAATTACCTTATTTATTTCTGAAATGATCTGTGCTGCTGTCTTCGTAGATATTTGCATAGATAGTTCCTCGCACTATATGGTTCCTCATCAACCATATAGAATTATAATGTTCTTAATTGATCGATTGCTTCTTTATAGCTCACGTTTTCTTTAAAGAGGGCGCTGGTTCCTAATACAAAACCATCGACTCCTAGTTTTGAATATGTTTGAATGATGTCTGGCGAACAAGCTCCATCTAACACGATCTTAAAGCCATATGTATTTTTCATTTCAATGAGTCTTTTGATTTTATCATCTGTAAAATCAATAAATTTTTGACCTGCAAAACCAGGGTTTACACTCATTACCAGAATATAATCACATACATGAAGTACTTCTTCAATCATGGTAATACTTGTATCTGGATTGATCGCAATTCCTGCAAGCCTTCCTTTTTCTCTAATATAAGACAAGGTTTTAATTGGGTATCGTTCTGCCTCTGGATGAATATAAATTAAATCTACACCGGCTTCTATAAACCAATCTATTTTGGTAGATGGTTGTTCGATCATCAAGTGCACATCCACCATCTTTTTTGTGTACTTACGAATGGTACTTATATCCATAATACCCATTGTCATATTGGGTACAAATGAACCATCCATAACATCACAATGAAAGATATCACACCCGGCTTCATCTAACTCTATAATCTGTTGTTTCAATGCGCCATAATCTGCACACATCATGCTTGGACACAACAAACTCATAAAATCGCCGCCTTTCTCATATTATCTAAGTTCTCTTGAACAGTTTTTCCTTTTTGGAATAATCCTGATGTACCACCAGTTAAAATATCTGCACCTGCTTTTACCACAAGTGGTATCGTTTCAGAATTGATATTTCCATCTGCTTGTATTTTTGTGGTTAATCCATGTTGTTGTAGCTGTTGACGCATGACTTCAATATGTTGAATTGCCTGTGGTTGTATCTTCTGCCCTGCATATCCTGGATTTACGGTAAGTTTTAAAATCCACTCCACTTCTTTTGCTAGGGAAATAAAATCTTCAGGTACTTCGCTATCGCAACGAAATGCTAATATTGGTTTTGCACCAAGTTCACGTATCTTCGCGAATACTTCTTTATGATTGCATTTTGTCTCATAATGTACGGCGATATAGTCAGCTCCTGCTTTGATAAATGGTTCGATATAAACTTCAACGTTTTCTACCGCCAAATGTACTTCGATTGGTTTATCGGTATGTGGACGTAGCTTCTCTAGAATTAAATCACCAAATACAAAGCAATTGTTAAAGCGTCCATCGACAACATCATAATGTAGAAATGATAGTTCACTTTCATTGATTTCTTGTATCGCTTTTTCTATGTTCATTACATTGATACAAGATAAAGAACCGCTTACTAAAATAGGGTGATCATAGTTTACACTATGCATGTTTTTTCCCAAACATAATATCTATGATATTGATGTTATCACGATGTTTTTTGATTTCGTATAAGTATTCTTTTACATGTTTTACGACATCTTCATCACCACTTAAATCATTGATTTCACAGAAGGTTGTGATTAAGTCTTTTTCTAGTTTAGGTTCGCTCTTTCCTTGTAATTCTTCCCAATATACGAGTGCTGCTGCCGCAACAAATTCTAAGATACGTGGATCTTTATCGTGATCTAATAGAATTTGCATTGGTGACATGATGCGTTCCGTTGGACCTAATTTACGCATTGGTGCACGTCCATTTTTTATATTGTAGTCTAGGATACTCTTATCTCTGAATTTTGCTAAAGCACGCTCTGTAAATGCTTCTTGATCTTCCTTAGTGATTTGGAAATAATCTTGTAGTGCTGGATTTAATTCTTCCATCAAACGCATCATGGTTTCATCTACATCTGGATCACATGCTGCATCTCCATACACTTCATATCCTTTGATGTATCCACAATAAGAAATAAGACCTGCTAAACAGTTATAAGTATAAATTTTACGTTTAAAGAATTTTTCAAAGTTATGAACTGGTAATGCACCTTCAAAATCTAATTCATCCAATTCATCCGCATCATATGGGAAATAAGATTCATTCATGGATAGCGTATCTAAGCGTGTATCATGAATACTTACAGTAGAGGTAAAGACAGCTGTTTGCGTTACTGTGTATTCGCTATCTATACCAGCATCTATCAAATGGTTACGAAGGACGCGTGCAGGATTGATACCATTTTCTGCAGTAAGGAATACTGTTTTTTTCGTTTTCCCTTTCATCGCATCTTTCACTTGATTTGCCACATCACCTAAGTTTTGTTCTCCTGTAGAAGTAAAGATGAAATCTGCTTCTTTAATTGCTTGTGTTGCCTCGCTTGAATATGTAGTATATGCTTTGAAATCATGGATATAGATAGGGGTACGATCTCTTTTGTAAAAGTGAATACAGAATGCTTTATCTTCATCCAACATACGTACAAGTTCTTCATTTTTATCAATAAAGGTAATCTCATAATCTCTTTGGAAAAGGAAGCGTGCTACATATCCTCTCCCTGTTTGACCTGCACCAATAACAACTGCTTTTTTCATGTATTATCCTCCTATTCTTTGATCCAGCCCTTGGCTTTTAATTCTTCAATGGCTTCCTTAATCAAAAGCGCAACGTCTCCATTTGGATCAATTTTGGATATGTTTTCTAATACATAATCTACGCCTTTACTTTCACGCATAAGTTTCAACTTCTTCGCATCTTCATCTTCTGGGTTATCAAAATATAATGCGGCAGCTGCACCTAGTGCAATTGCTTTAGGTGTTACACCTGCTTGTAAAGCAATGCTCATTGGTCCAATGAAGCGATCTTCTGGTCCGAGTTTACGAATTGGATCACGAGCGATACGATCCACTAAGTCTACAATCGCACGATCTGTATATTTTGCTTTTGCTGTTTTAGAGAATTTCAATTGACTTGCTTCATCAATTCCCATCCCTTTGATCAATGCACCATTTATTTCTTCATATACTTGATCTAAAATTGGTTCTATTTCAGGATCATTAGAAGAATCCGCAACATATGTTAATCCTTTTAATTTACCAAGGTAGGATACTGTCGCAACACTAGTATTGTTTGTATAGATTTTTTGTTTTAATAGATCACCAAAGTCACGTACAAATTCAATATATTGCCAATTTGGTACCTCTCCTTTGATGCGGTCAAAATCAATTGGTAAATAGCGAAGATTTTGTACCCAGGTATCCATTTCATTCGTTACTTTGCTAGGATCAGGTGCGCCTGTTCCTGTACACATAATAACGGATTCACTTACTCCGATATACTTCTCAAATAGCTCTACTTCTTCTGGAGTTAAATTTTTTACGATATTGTCTTTTAAATCTTTAGCTGGATCAATCCAGTTTTCACAAGTAACAATATTTGCTGTATGTACGGTATTGTTTTTCACCATTACTTTAAATGCTTTAGCTAAAGTTTCTCCAACATTAGCCATGTTTTTACCACCACAAGCAGTAAAGATAAAATCACTCTTTGCCCAACAATCAGCTAACATTTCTCCATCATAGAAGAAGTTTGCTTTTACATTGTGCATCTCTACATTCATGTCTTCATTCCCTAGGACATGAATCGTATATTCTTTCTTTTCATTCAGTTTATCTGCCATTGCCTGACTTGCGTCAAAGAATGTGATATCTTCTCCATTCAATGTCATCAACTCCGCAATAAATCCGCGTCCTATACGTCCTGCCCCTAAAATCATTACATTCATAATATACCTACTTTCTGTCATATCTTCATGACGATATATTGCGCATCGTCTTCCTTCATGTACAAAACAGATGGGCAGTGTAGAACACTGCTTCATCTGTAGTGTGCTAGCGATACGATTGTATGGTCAATCGTATCTTGGAGATCATCACGCTAGTCCTCTAATAATTGAATCATTTGTTCTGTCGCAATATTGACTGTATTTGCTTCTGCCTCTACACTTCTAGAAGCGATGTGTGAAGTTAAGATGAAGTTATCCATATGAATCAATTCATTCACCCATTCCTCTTCCATTATTGGAGGTTCACTTGTAAATACATCCGATGCTGCCGCAAATATTTCTTTGTTCTTTAGTGCCTCATAAAGCGCTTTTTCATTTACAATTCCACCACGCGCAGCATTCACTAGGATTGCGGTAGGCTTCATCATTTTAAATTGCTCTGTATGGATCATATCTTTTGTTTCTTCTGTAAGTGGCGTATGTAAAGATATGAAATCAGCAGTCTTTAGAATTTCATCTACGCTAGTTTGTTTTGCGCCATATTCATCTAAAACTTTAGCATCTATATCAAACACATCAAATGCAAGTACTTGCATTCCAATCCCACGTGCAATACGTGCAACATGTTTCCCTATATTTCCAAATCCAATAATACCAATCGTTTTTCCATACAATTCATATCCAGTTGGTTTTCCCCAACCACCTTGACGTATATCCACATTGGTTGAAACAATCCATTTCGCAGCCGCAAACATCATCCCAATCGTTAATTCCGCAACTGCATTGGAATTAGAACCAACACAACGTCCTACTTTAATATTGCACTCTTTTGCGACATCCAAATCGATGTTATCAGTTCCTACACCAAATTTAACAACTGCTTTTAATTGTTTACATTCTCTAAGTAAATCACCATCTAGTTCATCCACTCCTACAATAATTCCTGTAGACTCTTTCGCCATACGTACGAAATCTTCTCTTGAGACTGGTTTTCCCGTACGGTTTACATTCATTTCATATCCTAATGCAACGAGACGTTTTTCTGCTTCTTCTCCGTATTTCGCATATCCTCTAGGCGTTACTAAAATACTACCTTTGCTCATATTAGTATCCTCTTGTCTTTACAGCGATTTCACGTAACTTTTTCGCATTTTTAGCGATATCTTCACTGCTTCCTTTTGTTAGTAACCCACCAATTCCAACACTGTCCACACCATTCTCATACCATTGGTGAAGATTATCAAAAGTAGCTCCTCCACTTGCTAAAATCGGCATAAATGGAACAGGTACTTTAAATGTTTTAGCCAAATCTGGTCCATAATAATTTGATATTGGGAATGCTTTAATGAAAGAGGCTCCAGCTTTTAAAGCATCCATCATTTCTGAATAAGAAGTACACCCTGGTGCATAAGGAATCTGATATAAATTCGACATTTCTTGTACTGCTTTATCGAATGTAGGCGCAATGATAAATTCTGCACCATCCATGATTGCTAATCGTGCTGTTGTAGGATCTAAAACAGTTCCTGCACCAACCAATAATTGATCTCCAAATTCTTTCTTCAATGCGCGAATAACCTCTCCTGCATTGTTGTTGGTGTAACTAATTTCCAATACATCAACACCACCTTCAATGCATCCTTTTGCGATTTCAATCCCACGTTCAATCGTTTCTACACGAACGATTCCCATGATTCCTGTGTTTTTAATTCTACAGATTGTTTCTGCTTTGAACATTTGTATATCCTCCTAATGTCAATCGACATTCTATTTTCCTATTCTGTTGTTATGCTTTTACTGTTCTTGTACTGAAATATTTTCGTACTTGCATTGCCCCCATAACAAAGGCAAAGATTGAGAATCCTATGACCATGTACATTTCGAAATCATTTTGTACTTGGTCAAGGAAAATACATAGAACAAGACCAATCGCTATTACGAAAAATCCTATTCCAAAGAATAATGTACTTTTAGAAGATGATGATTTCTCCAATTTCTTTTCTATTTTTTTGTTCTTAACGGTGGATAGCTTTGGTAACACTTTTGCATTAAAGAACCATAAATACGCTCCATATATGACTGCCATAATCACGATCCACCATACTGGATGCAGTTTCAAAAAATATCCAGCAATTGCTGCTATAGATACTGCATTGATCTCGTTGTTTTTTAGTAGCGTAACAAACTTCTCATCTTTCTCATTCAACTGATAATATATATCTTGTTTCTTAAGATGTAAAAGTCGTCTATTTCGTTTATCATGAAAAGCTTCTACGTTCCATCCGTTTACCATAATGTGTACTTCCTTTTCTTTTTATAAATCTAGAGCAAGTCTTAAATCTACGATTGTATCTTTCGCAATCGAAGTCAAGTGTTTTGTCAATTCTTCCATCTTCATACTTTGGCAGCTAGATAATGCCTCCATTAAAAATGGCATATTCACTCCTGTAAAACATTGTATTTTATGTGCACCTTTTAATTCATCAATTGCCAACGCTGTCATATTGAATGGAGATCCTGCAAAGATATCCACGAAAATCATGACACCATCTCCATCATCCAAACTTTCTACTTTTTCACAGATTTTTTCTTTTAATTCTTCTGGATTTTCCGTTGGATATAGTCCAATTGTTTCTACATCGTTTGACATACTTCCAAAAAACATGGCAGAGCTTTCCTTCAAGGCATCTGCTAATGGCCCATGTGTTACTATCATTAACTTGATCATATAAATATCTCCTTTTTTTAAATATGGAGAAACCTTTACTTTAGGTTTCTCCATTGTTGTTTACTAACCTAACAGTCCAATTGCTCCACCGATAAATCCGATGATAAATAATGCAATTAATACAGTTGTTATTTTTTTACCTTTTACTTGCAACCAATATGCAAATAATGTAACTGACAATGGTACTAAACAAGGGAAGATTTTGTTCATAATTTCTCCGAGTTTCAAGGTACCTGTTTTCATTGTTATTTCTAATACGGCATTGATGCTAACGTATTTTACAATCATTGCGCCAAGACAGAATAAACCGACAATACCGAGGAACGTTGTAATTTTCTTAACGAATCCACTTTCTAGGAATTTATCGATAGAATCCATACCTAATTGGTAACCGCGCATAAACATAAAGTATGTAACTGCAAAATCTAGTAAGGTAACTCCAAGACCATATACCCATGCACCCCATACATATCCTTGCATTGCCCAACCAAGGGTAACACTTAGAATGATAGGTTTTACAAGTCCTGCCCAAACCGTATCACCGATTCCTGCTAAAGGACCCATTAACGCTGTTTTAATTTCTGTGATGATAGAAGCATCCATATCGCCACTTTCATCATTCGCAAGACCTTCTTCCAATGCTACTACGATACCTGGAAGTACTGCTCCCCAACGTGGTTCTGTGTTGAAATACAACATGTGACGTTGTAAACCTTCAATCATTTTTTCTTGATTATTTGGATATAATTTTTCAAATAACGGACCCATGATAGAGGCAAGTGATCCTGCCTGTAAACGCTGGTAGTTATACGTCATATGTGATGTCATGTGCCAGAAGAAGGCTGTTTTCTGGACATCTCTTTTAGTTAGTGCTCTTTTATTTTCTGCCATACTATTCAGCTCCTTCACTTTCTTCTGTTTCTTTATTGAATCCTAATTTGATTAAGATGAATGCCAAACATACACCGATTAATGCATATAGCAATAAATCTGTCATTCCAGAGTAAGCTGCGATACCAAATCCAAGTACGAAGAATGGTAATAATGTTTTCTTGTACATAAATTTCATAAGCATTGACATACCTAATGCAGGTAACAATTTACCAACTGCAGCAAGTCCACTCATTGCCCATGTAGGGATAGAGTTGATCAATGTTTGAATATATTCACTACCATATAATGCAATTAAGAATACTGGAATAGCACGTAAGCATAGTACGATTGCTGGACCACCTAAGAACTGAATTCTACGTATTCCTCTCCAGTTCCCTTTGGCAGCCAGAGCATCCATTCGTACTGGCCAAATAGAAGCCACTGTCATGTACGCAACATGTACGTAGTTACCTAATAATCCAATTGGAACAGCAAATGCTACGGAAGTCTCTATGGACATACCTGCTTTGATTGCTACGAATGTTCCTAATAGACCAGCCCAATATAAGTCAGAAGCATTTGCTCCACCAGCTGAAATCCATCCTAAGTATGAAACGTTGATTGTTGCCCCAATAATTGTCCCCTGAACAGGATCTCCATAGATTAAACCTACCCAGAAACCTGCCATAACTGGTTCTCTAAAGAAATACCAGTGGTAAGGTCCTTGAATACCGTTTACAAATGCAAGCAGACCCATTAATAGTGCTTGTACCATATTTTATTTTCCTCCTTATATGTACAAATCTTTGTTTAAATCATTCTTTTTCCCTTTACATTTTGTTCTTTCTACACCACTCACTTTCTTATTTATATGTGTAGCTTCTAGAATTTTGAAACTACATCTTTAAACGGATATGGGTTGTCTTCTGGAATAGGTTGCATGAAGACTTCAACACCGCCATCGTGCATAACCTTTAGTTCTTCCATTTCCGCTTTTGACATAACTACATTTTTATAAATGTTTTTCTTGTCGCCGCTTCCTTCGATTCCACCTACTTGTAAAGCTGGGAATTTGATTCCTGCATTCCATGCAGTAAGTGCTTGCGTCGTGTTCTTAAATAGGATTAGTAAATTACGTTTTGGGAATTTACCTTCTGCCCATTTAGCCGCAGCTTCTTCGATAGAATCTACTTCTACTTTTACACCTGAAGGTGCTGCCCCTAATAAGATTTTCTTTAAGATCGGACTTTTTGAAGAACGATCATCGATAACAACGATGTCTTCAATGTTGTACTTTGCTACCCAACGAGTCATTACTTGACCGTGAATGAGACGAAAGTCAATTCTTGTAAGCTTTAAATTTTCCATATTATGATCTCCTTTTTCGCTTTGCATCAGCGAGTGTATGTTACACGTCTATCTGCGTGTACTTACTTATATGATTTAGCAATATCTACAAAGCGTTGTGCTCTTCTTGTCAACTCTTCATAGTTCCCTGCATCTCGACATTTTTTATCTACTAATTGTGAACTAATACCAGCTCCACTGAATCCTAAATCTAAATATTCCTTAAAGGTTTCTTCACTTACACCTACCGTTGCGATATATTTCACATGATGGATGGGAGCGTATACGTCTTTACAGTATTTAATACCAAGGGTTCCTGCAGGAAACAATTTGATGAAGTCCGCTCCCGCTTTATCTGCTGCACATATTTCTGAAGGTGTGATACATCCTGGCATGGATACCAATCCAAGTGCTTTTGTCTCTGCCACAATTTCTGGATCAAAGTTTGGAGATACGATGAATTTCGCACCAGCATCTTTCGCATTTTGAACCTGTTCTTTTGTAAGTACAGTTCCTACACCCAACATCAAATCGCCTTTGAACTCGGCATCTAATGCTTGAATGTTTTCTTTTACGCTTTCACAAGTATTTGGATCTGCAGGATCATACGTTATTTCAAAACAACGAATGCCTCCTTTATATAATGCTTTTGCCAACTTCATTAAATCTTCTCCTAGGATACCTCTAGTGATAACTACAATTTTTTCGTTTTCAATTGTCTGAATTACTTGTTCTTTATTCATATGTGTTTTCCCTACGCTTTCTATTCATTCTATAATCCATTGATAATTTCATTTGGTCGCTTCCCACTTGCAACCAAGTACACATCTTCCATGACTTTACGATTCATATGAGACATGCAAGTACGATTGTAAATTGCCGAATGTGGTGTGATGGTAACATTTTCCATCTTTAGTAATCTTGAATTCACATCCATTGGTTCATACCCTGCGACATCAGCGCCATATCCTGCTAACTGTCCTTGTTCTAATGCGTCCGCAAGTGCTTCTTCATCTACCAGACCACCTCGCCCTGTATTGATCAAAATGGCATGTTTGGAAACATGTTGTAATGTTTCCGCATTGATAAGATGTTTACTATTTTCATTTAGATTTGCATGTAGACTTATAAAGTCGGAAGTCTGTAATAACGTTATGAGGTCACAAAGTTCAACACCCAGAAGATCTGCATCTTCCTTACTCAAATAAGGATCATATGCAAGTATTCTATTATGGAATCCATATTTCATAATTTGTGCCATACGTTTTCCTATGTGTCCACAACCTATAATTCCTGTTACACCATCCCGCAACTGATATCCCATGATTTCTTGGCGGTTGATGTTCCACTGCCCAATGTGTACTTTTTGATCCGCACGTACAATATTCTTTGATACTGCCATTAATAATGCTGCTGCTTGTTCTGCGACTGCATCTTCTTCTACTACATGTGGAATCACTGTTACAAATACACCATGACGCCTTGCACTTTCCAAATCAATGTTGTTGTAACCAATTCCATGTCTTGCGATGAGTTTTACATCTTTTTGTAATGAGAAGAATGTTTCGTCAAATTGAGGATAGTTGCCTAATAATATATAGGAGTAACCATCCAACCTTTCAGCGAGTGTAGCCCCATCCATATCCGCTGGAAGTAAGAATTTATCAACCTTACCAACTTTTGATTCGAGTTCTTCTATATACTCTGGGAACTCTCGGCCAAAGCTCGTAATATTGATGACTGCTATTTTCTCCATTTCATCCCTCCAAAATAAGTGTCTCGTGTAAACATATGTAAGCCCTATCACTCGTTACACTTATCATCTTAATGAAAACGCTTTCTATGTCAAACTGACACAAATACCTCTTGTGTGTCACACTGCAAAATAATAGAAAGCCCTTGTTTTAAGGGTTTTATTCATCTTCTATAAATTTTTTGCTTCTTCGTAATTTCTAATAAGATTTAAAAATATGGATGTGTGTTATAAAAAAAACACATTTCACAACGATTCGTGTCATCAATGTGTTATGTATTTAATTTTTTTGACACTATAATATTTGATATTTTCTACATATTTCTAATTTCTTCGAGTATAGCATGTATTTTCATAATTTTACCTTGGTAAATATTGGTAAGTTATTATCCTTGAATTTGTTCTTTTCTTATGTTTTTTATTCTATAACAAAAAAAGGAGAACATTTGCGTTTTCCTTTTTAGTCTATTTATTAAATGTTGTTCATTGTCTTATGTTCACCACATAAGGTCTCAAAATCTTTTGTGAATGCTTCCACTGCCGCAGTAACAGCATCCATGCGAATCAACCCATCGATAACATCTGGCGCAATGGTGCAAGCTCCTGCACCATAGGTAGCAAGTTCTAATACTTGTTGAGAGTTCTTAAAGCTCGCTGCCAACAAATCACATTTCAAACCTGACTTTGTCAATACATCATGAATATCTTTTGCGACTTTGACACCATCATACCCCATATTATCGATACGATTTACATATGGTGCCACATAATGTGCACCTGCTTTCGCTGCCAGGAACCCTTGCATTTGATTATATATCGCAGTACCTGTAATATTCGCGCCTTCTTTAGATAATATTTTCATAGCCTTCAAGCCCTGAGGTATTACAGGAATTTTAATATATGTATTCTTTCCTAATACTTCTTGAATATGATGTGCTTCTTCTACCATATCCTCTGCTTTACTTGAAATAACTTGTACATGAAGCTGAGCATCATCCCCTATAAACTCACGTATTTCCTTTAGCACATCATAGGGAGGTTTACCTCCTGCTTTTAAAATCGTTGGATTACAAGTTACTCCATCGATTGGATATATATCGTATAAACGTTTGATTTGATTTATATCCGCATGATCAATTAAAATTTTCATATTCTATTTCCTTCCTAACTTATTTACTTATAAGATGCTTCATAGATTGCTTTGCAATCTTCATCGGATAATGCTACACGATCATTCGCAAATAATCTACTCATCGCAGATTTTGCATTTTTCACAAAGGTATCAAATTCTTCGCGTTTAATACCATAATCCGACATTTTCAAATCGTCTACATAACATGCTTTTTGTAATTGATCCAATACCTCTATGAAATCCATAGGATCACTAGCATCACTTTTCCCCATAGCTTGTGCCATTTTAATAAATCGTTCATCACACACATGTTGTTGAATGAAATGGGTAAAGTATGCCTTGCTTATCATAAGCAAACCAGCTCCATGTGGCAACTCTTGGTGATATGCGGACAACGCATGCTCTAAAGAGTGTTCACTGGTAGTGGATCCCACAACCATAACGATACCCGACAATGTGTTCGCAAAAGCAATATTCTCTCTTGCTTCCATATTCTTTCCTTCATGGACTGCAGCTGGTAAGTATTTTGCTACCTTTTCAATTGCAGTAAGTGCATACATATCACTTAATAGATTTGCTTTGTTGGAAATGTATCCTTCCAAACTATGAAACAAAGCATCAAATCCTTGAAATGCAGTAAACTTTGGTGGAACGCTACACATTAAGGAGGGATCAACGATAGATAACACAGGAAAGTTTAATGGGTGGATGAATCCAGCTTTTTCATAGGTTTCTTCATTGGTAATTACTGCACCCATATCAATTTCAGAGCCTGTTCCTGCAGTCGTAGAAATTGCAATTAGTGGAAGCGGATCATGTTGTAGTGGCATTCCTTTGCCGGTGCCATTCCCTATATAATCCCAAAGATCACCTTCATTTGTTGCCATCGCGCAGATTGCTTTACCTGCATCCATAACGCTTCCTCCACCTAGTGCCACTACAAATTCGCTACGATGTTCTCTTGCGAAGGCTGCGCCTTCCATAACGGTTGACTTTAATGGGTTAGCCTGTATTTTATCGAAGATATCATATGTAACTTCTGCTTTATCTAATTCCATCATAAGACGATCTAGATACCCGTTAACTCTAGTGGATTTTCCATTCGTGATAAGGATCAATGCATGTTTTCCTGGCATCTTCTGTTCATGAAGTTGTGACAGAGTACCCTCACCAAATAACAAGTTTGTTGGTATATGCATTTTAAAACTCATGTTTCTACCTCCTATTTACCTTTCTATTATAATACGAAAGCGCAAGGATTACCTTACGCAGTTTCATTAAACGATACGATTTACAGATTCATTATTTAAAAATGCTTGTAAATTGTCTTGTGCACAATTCATAATACGACTTCTTGCTTCTTTCGTAGCCCAAGAAATATGTGGTGTGATAATGCAATTATCACAAGACAATAATGGATTATCAAAAGCTACTGGTTCAGTGTACATTACATCAAGTGCTGCCGCATAAATAACGCCATCACGCAATGCCTGTGCCAAATCTTCTTCATGGATTAATCGACCTCTCGCATTATTGATTAAGATAGCATTTTTCTTCATGAGTGCAAATGTATTCTTATTCATCATTTGTTCATTATCCTTTGTAAGTGGACAATGAAGCGCAACTACATCACTACTTGCGAGTAATTCTTCAAGCGATAATGAAGTGTATCCTGGAACACATTCTGGTTTTACGTACGCATCATAATACACAACGTTCATTCCTAATGCACGAGCAATATTTCCAGTTGCCTGACCAATTCTACCAAAACCAACAATACCCATTGTTTTTCCTGCCAACTCAATTAGCGGGTAATCCCAAAAACACCAGTCCTCACTATTTGACCAACGTTGTTTTTTTACTTCATCATTGTGATGACCAACGCGATTACACACTTCCAACAACATTGCGATTGCATATTGTGAAACAGTATCTGTTCCATACCCTGGCACATTGGTACATGCGATTCCTTTGGCTTTTGCTGCCTCTACATCAACAACATCATACCCCGTCGCAAGAACACCAATGTATCTTAACGCAGGACAAGCTTCCATTACTTCCTTTGTAATTCTAGTCTTATTGATAATGATGCATTGTGCATTTCCTATACGATCAATAACATCTTCATCCTTTGTACGATCATAATAGGTCACTTTTCCAATCTTTTCAAATCCTTCCCAAGTAAGATCTCCTGGGTTTTCGCAATACCCATCTAATATAACGATTTCCATAACAACCTCCTAGTCGTAAATTCCACTCATGATACGAATGATTTCCTCAACATCATCACTCTCGCGCATAAGACGTTGTCTCTTCTCTTCAAACTCAGCTAAATGATTACATTTTTCAATTACATCATCAATATGCTTCGCAGGAAATTTCACTGCACCATTTTCATCCATATGAATAATTTCTCCAGGTGTTACCTGCATTCCAAATACTTCAACACCTGTATTTACAGATTGCACTGCCCATTTTCCATGACCTGCAGTAACTCCGCTCAACATATATTGCATTCCTAAAGGACGAATTTCATCCACATCACGAGATGGTCCATCGCTAATAACACCCACCACTCCAACAGAGCGTAAAGCTGTCATCGTATTTCCACCTAATAAACCATTGCGACATTTCACTTCTTCTGGAAAATCCTGTTTTAACACAAGAACAACGGGTTTATCCATTTCCGCAACTGCACGCAATACATCTGCAAATTTTAAACATTCAAAGTTAGGGTCTGGCATTCCATAAGTACATGTTACTGCATATCCTACGGTTCTGCCAAGCTCTGGATACATAACTTTTGCTTTTTCATCGGTATACCATTGCCCACGCCAAGGGTGATATAATCCTAAACAGTAATCCTTTTCAGGATAGGTTGCCACTACATTGGTAATGGATGGTGTATCAAATTTCTTAAGTTCCTCTAATCGTTCATCTTTTTTCATTTTTTTCTCCTCCTATAGTCCGTTCACAATTTCCAAAGGACGTTGTCCATCTTCTACTAGATAGATATCATCCATAACTTTTAAATCCATATTTCTAAGACAAATTTCATTATATACTCCAACATGTGGTGTAAATACTGCATATTCACATTCCAACAATGGGTGATCATCCAGCATTGGTTCTTCTACCATAACATCAGCACCAAATCCAGCTAAATGACGTTTACGTAGTGCACATGCCAAAGCATTCTCATCAATGAATTTCCCACGTGCTGTGTTGATTAAGATAGCTTCTGGTTTCATGAGTTTTAAGGTTTGTTCATTGATTAAATTATGTGCCTCTTCTGTATAATTTGCATGGATAGATATAAAATCAGATTCTTTTAGAAGTTCTTCCAAAGATACTTTTTCGATATTATAAGAATCTGCTTGTTCCTGTGTTAAGAAAGGATCATAGGCAAGGATGCGATTACGGAAACCAAACTTCATAATCTCTGCAAAGCGACTTCCAATATTTCCATACCCGATAATACCTGTCGTCTTATTGGACATTTGATATCCCATAACACGTTCTCTTCGTATAGACCATTCTTTGTTATGTACCATCCAATTTCCTTGATCAATGCGTTTCGCAACTGTCCCTAATAAACACACAGCTTGTTCCGCAACGGCATCACGTTCGATGATGCCAAGTTCTTTACAAACAAACACATTATGATTACGTGCAGCCTCTAAATCGATGTGATTATATCCAATTCCATGACGTGTAATCAAGCGTACATCTTTTTGGTGCTCAAAGAATTCTTCTGTAATCGGAGGAGTTGTTCCCAAGATAATGTATTGGTATCCTTGTAGCATATTTGCTAACTCAATACTATCGATGTGTTCATCCACTTTAAAACGATCTACTTTTCCTATTTTCATTTCTAATTCTGTAACATGCTCTGGATAGCGTTTCGCAAAACTGTTTACATTTACAACGGCAATTTTACTCATACTTTTTATTCCTTCCCTTCAAAGTAATCAACTATGTTTTGTGCTGCAATTCTTGACATATTATTTATAGAACCAATAGAAGAAGCTGCGATATGTGGAGTAACAACTACATTTTCACTCTGCATTAACTTTTCATCGATGTTAGGTTCTTGGTAATGTACATCACTACCAAATCCATAAATCTGATTCTTTTCAATTGCTTCATATAAGGCTTCTTGATCAATAAGTTTTGCTCTTGCAGTATTGATTAATACTGCATCATCCTTCATCTTAGCAAAGGTCTCTTTTGTGATAAGTGGTGTAAATTCTGGTAATGCAGGCATATGTAAGGTAATGAAATCTGCTTGTTCGAATATTTCATCAATACTTGCCTTTTGAATTCCATATTCCTCTACAAAAGCATCATCGTAAAATTTATCGAATGCTAATATTTTACAATCAAAGCCATGTACTCTTCGAGCTACACTCTTACCAATAGCACCAAGTCCAAGAATCCCAACCGTACTTTGATACAAATCTTTTCCCATTGGTTTCTTCCATTCACCATTATGAATATATCGATCACAACGTGTAATATTATGACAAACAGATAACATCAAACCAACTGCATGATCCGCAACAGAATTGGTATTTGCATTTGCCGCAATCTTCAACTCTATCCCTTTTTCTTTCAGATATTCACAATCTACTTTATCCAAGCCAACACCATAACGAGATACAATCTTTAATTTATCTGCACAATCAATAACCTTTTGACTAAATACATCTGTGCCTAAAATGACTGCGTCAACTCCTTGGATATATTCCATCATTTCTTCTTCTGTTAATAATCTACCTTTGGGATTGGGAATAATTTCAAACCCTTTATCTTTTAAGATATGAAGCGCTTCATCACTACATGAAGCAAAAGATTTTGATGTTACTAGTACCTTCATATTATTTTCCTCCTGTACATGCGGCTAAAAGTTCTTCCCCTTCTTTTTTATAGAAGTCTTTTAAGATACGCAAGTCAGTTCCTAAAGCAAAGTGTTTTACACCCATTGCTAAATAATAATCAGCTTCTTTTGCAGTCTTTATTTCTACACGAACACTTACACCATGTTTGATTGCAGTTTCAATCACTTTCTTTTCTACTTCTTTTACATATGCTTCTTGATTTTTACGATCTACACCACAGTTCATTGAGAAATCTGCTCCTCCAAACTGGATAAAATCTACACCAGGTACGGAACAAATTGCATCAATGTTTTCTACAGCCGCGACTTTTTCAATCATAAAACCTTTGACTGTTTTGTTTACATCCGCAGCATATTCCATTTGAGAAGATAAATCTGCATTGCGAATCCAACGACGATTTACAAATCCCATTTTCCCACCTAATTGAGGAGTTGCAGGAGTAATAGAGCGAATCGTTTCTTCTACTTCCTCTGCAGTGGTATGGTCAGTAAATAAAATCCCTTGAAAACCTGCTGCCATAGCCTTTTGAGAAACATACGTGCGATTGTAATAATCAGCTTTGATAATCATTCCAATATTATGCAACTCTGCAGCTCGGCACATATTTTCCATATCGTACTGATCAAAAGGAGCATACTCCCCTAAAAACTCAACATAATCATAAGCGCCAGCACAACCTACCACTTCTTCGATTAGTGGCCAAGTTGCATTCACTCGTGTTGCGATTACAAATTCCTTGTTGTCTAAAGCTTCTCTAATTGTGTTTTTCATTTCATTTATCCTCTTTCTTTCGTATCAAGATTCCAACAAGATGACAGGATATGTGCAACACCATCTTCATTATTGGTGTACTCACTGATCATATCTGCATACTGTTTTACCTGTTCATCTGCATTTTTCATTGCGACTCCAATGCCACAATGTTGAAGCATTTCGATATCATTATAGGAATCTCCTATAACCAAGACTTGATCTAGTGTATCTTGGAAAGATTCTACATACTCTTGGATTCCTACAACCTTAGAGACACGTTCATCCACATACTCATAAATATCAGGTTCACTTTGTATACCACGCACTCCAACAATATGAACCTTCTCAATCAGCGTATTGATTTTTTCCCTATTCGCTGGATCAAAGAGCAACATGACTCTTGGAGTTTGTGTATAATCGCTACAATAGTTTGGATGAAATACTACATCGATTTGATTGATCTTTAAAATATTGGATACCCGCTTTGTTACTTTTTGTGCATAGAATAGACCTGGATTATGAAAGCAAACATTCACATCTTCTTCTCCTTCAAAAGCTTTTAGGACCTTTTCTATCACCGTCTTATCCAACATATACTTTCTTTCTAGCTTTTGTTGTGCTGGAATATAAAGATCTACACCGTTATTTGCAACGATAACATCTATGTAATCTAATAAACCCTTTGCCTTAAGAAGTGGTAACAAGGAACTTAACGCACGACCTGTCGCAATACCAAATGGGATATGATACATCGTACGAAATCTTTTGATCGTTTCGATCACTGTAGGAGGGAGTTTTTTATCATCTTGTAATAAAGTTCCATCCAAATCAACGAAGACGTATTTTATTTGCTTAATATCCATTATTTTTTCCCCGCACAACCTATCAATGCTATATAATGCATGATTTTATCTTTAAAACCCTCAGCCAATAATGGATACATATCATATACAGCATTTCCACTTAAATCGCGATTTGTTAAATTCTCAATTGCAGCGCGTTTTAAATCGTTCGACAAGTTAATCTTGTTGATACCTTCTCGTGCACAACGTGCTAAGTTTTCATCTCCTGTACCACTTCCTCCATGTAACACCAATGGAATATTTAATGCATCACGGAGTTCATGTAGTAAATCAAAACGAATATTTGGAGTTCCTTTGTATACTCCATGTGCTGTTCCAATCGCAACTGCAAGTGCATCTACACCTGTTCTTTCTACAAATTCTTTTGCTTCTTTTACTTGTGTAAGTGCTTGTGAACCATCAATTACATATTGTTCACCAAAACCAACATGACCTAATTCTGCCTCTACATTTACACCAAGTGCATGAGCGATACGTACCATTTCTTTGACCTGAGCAATATTGTCTTCATATTCACAAAGTGATCGATCAATCATAATACTCGTACATCCTGCACGTAATCCTAACATGCATTCTTCAAACGTCTTTCCATGATCTAAGTTCCACACAACTGGAACACTTGCATTACTAGCCATGGCTATCACACTTTGTCCAAATGCTACAATATCTGGATTGGCAATAGGCGTTGTGTTTAAAATGAGAGGAGATTTCATCTCCTCTGCTGCCTCTATGGCAGCGCGAAGATTATGTTCATTGTCGATATTCGTAGCTGGTACTGCATAACCTTCTTTCTTTGCATTTGTTAAAACATCTTGAAGTGTAACTAACATTTTCTTTTCCCTAAGCGATTCTTCATCGTCCTTTCTGATTTAGTCGTAACGAATCATGACACGATATGTATTAGGCTCACATGCTTTTTCAAATGCCTTCATACCGTCTTCAAATGTATAAGTTTCATCAATTACTTCATCCATATTAATCATTTGATAACGTATCAAACGTGTTGCTCGTTCATTATCATCAATATTTGGATTTAATGTTCCAATCAATTCAATTTCCTTACTATGGATAAGACCAAAATCTACTCCAATCTTATCTTTGCTATCTTGTGAACTATAGGCAATCAATCGCCCATAAGGTGCTAACATATCAATGGCATCTCCCCAAACAGATGCTGTAGGAATTGTATTAATGACTACCTCGGCCCCTAAACCATTGGTTAACTCTTTCACACGTTCTACAACATTTTCTTTTGATGGATCTAAAACATAAGCAGCTCCATGTCCAATTGCTTTTCTTTTCCGCGCTTCATCCATTTCAGACACAATCACTCTTGCGCCTTTCATTTGAGCAAGCTTCAATTGAAAATAACCCATAATTCCCATACCTATAATCACAACCGTATCTCCTAATTCAATTCTGGCCTTTTCAATACTGTGAATACAACATGCAAGGGGTTCTGTTAATGCAGCATGTTCCATATTAACATCCTCAGGAAGTTTGATCACTTGCCATGCCGGTATTGCTAGATATTCACTTAAACCTCCGCCTAATATATTTCCATCTACATTTGCACGTTTAGGCATTTGCTTTTTGTTTTTACACTGTGTTCCTCTTCCACTTCGGTCGAGTTCACATTGGTTACAATATCCAGATGTGAAAATCACATGATCCCCAGGTTTTATTTCTACGACACCTTTTCCAACTGCTTCTACTACACCACTACATTCATGTCCTCCTAGAAATGGATATCCATAATTCCTTGTCCCTTTGTAAGTTCTTCGATCCACTGTGCACAATGAACAATACTTTGTTTTAAACAATACCTCGTAGTCATTTAGTACTGGCATCTGTAAATCTACAAACTCCAATTCATCTTTGTTTTTAATCAGTAGCGTCTTTGCTTTTTTCATTCCGTTTTCCTCCTCTCATTTCACAAACGCTATATCCCTATGAAACGGTTCTTACCGTTGAGATACTAATTCATATTTTTCCAGTTGTAATTCGTGTTCTGTTCATTTATAATCATATAGAAAACGGTTTCATAGTCAAATTGACAAAAACTGTTCCTGTGTGTCACACACGTGTTCGCGATGTAAGAGGGTTTTTACAAGATTTTTATAGAATTTTATATTTTTACTTCATTGTGTAACATAGAGTGTACATTTATTCTAATTGTGATAGAATAAATCTGCATAGTGTGTCATAAAAAACACATGATTTGACACCAAAATGTATATAATTTCTAAGAAGGGGCGAAGGAAATGGAAAAAACGAGGAGAGATTTAATTTTAGAATCTGTTCGCAAGTATACCAGCGAAGGCATTCTAAACAACACGTTCAACTTTGATCAGTGTAATGCGTTTGACATTGCCTTAGATCACAAGCTTGATCGATCAAATGTATCCAGAATACTGAATCAGCTTTTTAATGAATTTTTGCTTATTAAAGTAGAAGGTAGACCTACGCTTTACTTATCGAAGGAAATTATAAGTGGACAGTTTCACTTCAATAATATCCCTCAGATAATCACAAATCGCGAAAGTCTGAAAAATCTATTTGTTTTCAACACGCCTAGTGAGGAACCCGTGTTACGTAATGATCTTGATATCATTGGAAATGGATTTGAGGAATCTTTATCCTCCCTCATCGGGAAACTTTCACCAGCGATTTATTTTCATCAAAGCAATCCTTTATTGATTGCGATACAAGGGGAAAAGGGTGTTGGTAAAAAATACTTTTGTTCAAGACTATTTGATTTAGGAATCAAAACAAAACGATTCCCAAAAAAAAGTAAAATTTATACCATAGATTATCGTAGTGTTTGTGAAAACTTAGAGGGTTTTAAAGAACAAATTAGTTTACGAAGTATATCTATTATTGTGATTGAAATCTTCACAAAGTTCTCAGAAAATGATATCTACCGATTAAGGAATGATATCTTTCATATGTTTAGAAATGAAAACCGGCAGATGCCGATTCTTATGTTTCTTGTCGATAAGAGTGTCGATAATTTTGCGTACTTCTCGCAATTGACGCCTTACTTTGTACAATACCCAAACATACGCGAACGTACTGCCAAGGAAATGATTGAACTTGTCTTGACCTTTATTCAAGAAGAAGCAGATAACATCAACTTCCAAATAAAAGTTACAAGCAATGCGATTGCATCCTTTATATGTGCAGAATATACATACAATTTATTTCAATTAAGGAATGAGATTATTTACTCCATCTCTAATAACTTATATTCAGCATCTTTAAGTGGTCATGATCCTATTATTTTAACGCATGAAAATGTATCAAAAAACATCATGAAAAATAATAGTTCGTCGGATGTTTCTTTCTATGAACAAGTACAGACATCCTTATCACAACTCATTCCCGAAATCATTGATTTTTATCCAGGAAAAGAATGTGAACCATTGAAAACACTACGAAATACACAGTTAGCAAGTACGATGTTTATTACTCCTAAGCTTTCTACCATCACTGAAAAAGCAAGTGAAGACGTTGAAAATGCACGTACAAAATTATTGGATTCTTCCAGTATTGAAATGCATTCAAGACTGTACCAGGTATTGACTCCTGTATTTGCGAAAACAAAGATGAAATATGACAAGCAATTGATGAGTTTGTTGTATAAAAAAATCCAGAACATGCTGGACAATACTTTCGCTTATAATTTTTCATTGGACGATTTAAGCTATAAAGAAAGCACACAATCCATGGAGGTCTCCAATAATATCATCGCAATTATTGAGAATAAATTCCAAATACACATGCTAGATGTATATGCGAGCTATATCAGAAATTATATTTACTATGCATTGAAATCGATTCGCTATGATAGTATTACAACACTGATTATTGCGCATGGAGAACGACTTGCGGAGAACTATGCCCAACATTTAAATAGGGTAATTCAAAATCGTTCTTTCTTCTCCTTTGATTATAATCTCTACTATCAACAGCACGATATAAAAGAATTCAATGAAAAAATTTATAAGCTGATGAACTATATTGATTTAGGAAAAGGTGTATTATTGATTGGTGACTATGATCCTCTTACTACCTTGGATAAATCCATTGTGGCAGAAACAAATATTCCAGCATTCTCTTTATACCCACTCTCTTTACCACTCTTATATGATACAAGTGAATTGGTAAACTTAAAAACGATGCATCTTGGTATTCTGCTTACAAAAGTCATTAACAATAAACGAGAACATAAACAATTTCTAAAAGAATCAACGTATATGAGTAAATCAGAGCGTTCTAATAGTCCAATTTTAGCTAAGTTTATAAAATCATTTCCACATATCAATACCGCGAAATCAAATGAATCGTTGTATCAAGTTCTGGTAGATGTTTGTGGAACTTTAAATATTTCTGTAACGAACGATTTAATCATCTCTTTCTTATTTCATGGAAACTGTATGTTAGAGCGATGCACTACAAAACAAAAAATTCATTTTCACCTTTTAGATCAATATCTAGAAACCTATGACTATTTATTTACATGTATTAAAAATCGATTACATCAAGTACGAGACTTCTTGACCCTCTCCATAGCGGATGAAGAAATCGCAGTACTATCACAAATCTTTTATAACTACTTAGAATTCCAAACAATTGAAGAAGCGAAACACACTAACTAACACACTATTAAGAGTGTAATTTGTGTGTATGCTTGCATAAAGATAATTATCCATGTATCATATAAAAAGATTTAAAATGTACCTATGTACGGAAAGGAAATAACAAATGGTAAAGCATGTTTTATTTGTAAAAATGAAAGACAACAGTCCTGAAGCTTGTGAAAAGGTAAAAGCATTATTTCTAACAATGAAGGAACGTATTGATTTTGTTAGGGATTTACAAGTAGGAATTGATTACTTACACTCCGATCGTTCTTATGATATCGTGTTGGAACTTACAGTAGATAGCCCAGCTGATCTAGAACGTTACCAAAGCAACCCATATCACGCAGATGTAGTGAAACCATACATCCATGAAGTTAGAAGCGGTTCCGCAACTGTAGATTACGAATTTTAATATACAAAAAGCATGCTCTCTCTAAGAACATGCTTTTATATTACTATTTTTTAATAATGCTTGCGTTCCAATTTTCATTAGGCGCAACTTCTAATAAATCAGCTACTGTAGCAGCCACATTAGATAGTCCTAACTCATCTTCTTGTTTCAATGTTACATCAGCACCATAAATAATAAATGGAACTTTATTTAATGTATGAGAAGTTTTTGCTCTAATAGGTGAATCTTCTTTTTTCTGTTTTTCATACATTTCATCTGCGTTACCATGGTCTGCAGTAACAATCATAATACCATTTACTGCATCAACAGCTTTCTTAACGCGAGCCAATTGTAAGTCTACAGATTCTACACCGATGATTGTTGCTTCATAGTTCCCAGTGTGTCCAACCATATCTCCATTTGGATAGTTTGTACGAATGAAGTCATAGTTTCCTGATTCGATCGCAGCCATTAATACATCTGTAATTTCTGCAGATTTCATCCAAGGACGTTGTTCGAATGGAATTACATCAGACTTGATTTCTACATAGTCTTCTAATTTGTCATCAAATTTTTCAGAACGGTTTCCATTCCAGAAATATGTCACGTGACCAAATTTTTGAGTTTCACTAATTGCATACTCACGAATTCCATATTTACACAATTCTTCAGTTAATGTGTGTTTGATTTTTGGTGGATAAGTTAAGAAGTTATTTGGAATGTTTAAGTCTGCATCATATTGAAGCATACCTGCATACATAACCTTTGGTGTACGAACACGATCAAACTTATCAAAGTCCGCATGATCAAATGCCAAAGAAATTTCCTGTGCACGGTCCCCTCTAAAGTTGAATAGCACAACGCTATCTCCATCTTCGATTGTTCCCACTGCTTTTCCATCTTTTTCGATAACGAAACCTGGAAGATCTTGATCTACAACTCCAGTTTCATTACGGTAAGTTTCGATAGCTTCTTTTGCACTAGCAAACATTCTACCTTCACCTAATACATGGATGTGCCATCCTTTTTCAACCATAGACCAGTTTGCTTCATAACGGTCCATCGTAATATTCATACGACCACCACCACTTGCGATACATGCGTGGAAGTTATCATCGTTTAATTCTGCCATGTAGTTTTCAATATCTTCTACATAAATCAATGCGCTTGTTTCTGGTACATCACGTCCATCTAATAAGATATGAAGACGAACTTCTTTTACTCCATCTTCTTTTGCATTTTTTACCAATGCTTTTAAATGGTTAATATGAGAGTGAACATTTCCATCAGATAACAATCCCATGAAATGCATTTTTCCACCTTCACAATTTTTTACTAAACCTGTCCAAGTATCGTTTTTAAACAATTCTCCAGATTCAATATTTTCATTTACTAACATAGCTCCTTGTGAGTAAATTTGTCCACAACCTAATGCATTGTGTCCTACTTCACTATTCCCCATGTCTTCATCACTAGGAAGCCCTACAGCCAATCCATGTGCTTTGATTTCTGTGTGTGGATGATTGTTCCACAAGTTGTCTAATGTAGGTGTATATGCAGCTTTCACAGCGTTTCCAAACTGTGAATCGCTAAGTCCAACTCCGTCCATTACTACTAATACTACTGGTCTTTTACTCATAAAGGTTACCTCCTGATTTTACCTTATAAATATAACACTAATTAAGATTTTTAGAAACTGTTTTGTTCAAAATACGCGATAAAACAGTATTTCAAAAGAAAAAAGAGATTTTATCATCCCTTTTCTACTATTCTATATTTTCATAGATGTGATCATCTTTGATTCTTGTGTCTTTTGTTACTTCTTTTGTGCCTTCTTCATTTAATGTGTGCCATGCTTGTGTTTTTTTCTTTCGCCAAGGTATTAACATCTTTAATCCTTTGAAAAAAGTATCGACTATCCACACCCATAAATGTATACCTATGAAGGAAATCACAATACCTACTATGAAGTATAAAACGATATCCATATTTACCCCTTCATATAAATTGGCCAAAATTCATCAAATTTTGCGGCTTCCTCAGTTTGTTCAACATACGCAAAATAATCTTCATCGTAATTGTTCGCAACACAAAATTGTGTATAACCAGCCATAATGCCACCTTGATTGTACAATGTGAATTGTCCTTGTACAATTTTTACTTTTTTCAAATCGTTTCTTTTATAAATCCTTGGTTCACCACATCCATCTAATTCTGGAGATGTATCAACCAATACAATACTCATATCGCTCGAACGATAACCTAAAATCAAGCTACCATATAAATACGTAGTCTTTCGCGCAATTACATAATTCGATGTTTTCACATCAGATGTATATGCATATAAAATTTCATATGTATCTGCGTCTTCTACGACTTGATGAAACAAAGTATGCATCCTTTTTTTGTTCTCATTACTTTTTTCTAAATCCCATTCCTTCTTTTTTCCTATACCAAATAATCCCATAGTGTACATCCTTTCTCTTTCGTTATATAATAATTACTTTTCACACAACAAAAGTAATTATTTCAAATATATAGTATCATAACTCATAATTTACTTCAACAAAAAAAGCAATCACAACGTTCGTGATTACCCTTTCAATGTATTCAAATATGTAAGTAAGCTTTCAATTTGTAAGTCTGCAGTTTCATCAAGCACATCTAAATATATAAATGGCAACGATTTTTTAGCGGAATTATGTATTAATATTGTCGTGATAATCATATTTCCAAATGCTTTTACATTTATTTTTTCTTGAGCTACTTCACACATTACTAATAATTTCTCAAAGAAATTAATTTGCGATTCCATAAATGTTATATACTCTTCATCACGAATACGTTCTCGAACCCAAACCTCTTCTTCTTGTGTCATAACCAAGAGTCCATGATCTTTATAATTCAATACCTGATAAAGCAACTTTCTCATTTTTTCCTCTGGAGTATATTCTTTTGAATTCATCAATGTTTCCACAATTACATCAATTTTACTCCATTGAAAATCAATCACTTGAATTACAAAATCTTGTACACTATCGTAAAATGTATAGAAGAAAGGCTTCGATATTCCTACTGTTTTTAAAATATCCATCAAGCGTACATTTTTAATTCCATGTTTAGAATACAAACTTAAAGCATTCTCTAACAATTGAATTTTTAACTCTTCCCGTTGTTCTTTTGAGTAAGATTTTAATGGCATAACACACACTTCCTTTTTTGAATTTAGCTTTTCACATTATATCACGCTTCTTCTTTTTGTTGTGCATATATTAGTACCTTTTATCATTTTACTTGCATAAGCATCTAGAAAGGCGTAAGATTGAATTGAAAATGATAATCATTATCATACGGAGGAAATTAAATGAAAGATAACAAAAAGCTAACGAATGAAGTTGGAGCCCCAGTTGGCGACAACATGAACTCACAAACAGCTGGTAAACGTGGTCCTATGATGTTACAAGATCATTGGTTCATGGAAAAACTAGCGCACTTTGATCGTGAAGTAATTCCAGAAAGAAGAATGCATGCAAAAGGTAGTGGTGCATTTGGAGATTTTACAGTAACAAACACAGAAATCACAAAATATACAAGAGCAAAACTATTCCAAGAAGTTGGCAAGAAAACTCCTGTCTTTGTTCGTTTCTCTACGGTTGCTGGAGAACGTGGAGCTGCAGATGCAGAACGTGATATTCGTGGTTTCGCAATGAAGTTTTATACAGAAGAAGGAAATTGGGATTTAGTTGGTAATAATACACCTGTATTCTTTTTACGAGATCCTAAAAATTTCCCAGACTTAAACCATGCCGTAAAACGTGATCCAAAAACAAATATGCGTAGTGCTAAAAATAATTGGGATTTTTGGACATGCTTACCAGAAGCATTTCATCAAATCACCATCACTATGAGTGATCGTGGTATTCCAGCGAGCTATCGTCATATGCATGGATTTGGAAGTCATGCGTATAGCTTCCTAGATCAAGATAATAAACGTATTTGGTGTAAATTTCACTTTAAAACTCAACAAGGAATTAAGAACCTTACAGATATGGAAGCAGAAGAATTGGTTGGAAAAGATCGTGAAAGTCATCAACGTGATTTATTTGATGCGATTGAACGCAAAGATTTTCCAAAATGGACAATGGCTGTACAATTAATGAGCGAAGAAACTGCTGAGAAAATGCCTTTCAACCCATTTGATTTAACAAAGACATGGTCACAGAAAGACTTCCCATTGATTGAAGTTGGTGTATTAGAATTAAATCGTAATCCAGAAAACTATTTTGCTGATGTTGAACAAGCCGCATTCTCACCTTCTCATTTAGTTCCAGGTATTTCATTGTCGCCAGATCGTATGTTACAAGGAAGATTGTTTGCTTATGGAGATGCTCAACGCTATCGTTTAGGAGTTAATCATAACTCTATACCTGTAAACGCTCCTAAGTGCCCTGTTCACTCATTCCATCGTGATGGTGCTATGCGAGTGGATGGAAACTATGGCGCAACAACAGGATACTCACCAAACTCTTATGGAGAATGGGAAGATGATCACAATGTAAAAGAACCAGCATTTGAGGTTGTTGGACATGCGTATGAATATGATTTCGCTGAAGATGATAGTGATTACTTCTCACAAGCAGCAGCTTTATTCCATATTATGAAAGATGATCAAAAAGAAGTATTATTTGGCAATACTGGACGTGCAATGGGAGATGCCCCACTACATATTAAACTTCGCCATGTAATGCATTGCTACAAGTGCGATGAAGCCTATGGAGAGGGTGTTCGTAATGCCCTTGGAATTTCTATGGACGATTACAAATCTTATTTAGAAAATGAAGGCAAAGATCTAGTTTAAGCCCAAAACTGAGTAAAAACATGTGCATTTCCTCTCTTTGTAGAATTGATTCAAATCATGAAATATGATACGATTACAACTAATAAAGAGAGGAATGTACAACTATGACAAAACGTGGACAACTCATTTACGAATATTTTATAAACCATCCAAATGCGCATCCTACAGCAGAAGAAATCTATACTTATCTAAAAACATTAGATGATAAGGTTGGTATCGCAACTGTATATCGCAATTTAAAAAGCTTGGTAAAAATGAATCATCTTCGTGAAATCAGTGTTGAAAAACAAGGTGTACGTTATGATTTAATTGATTATGAACACTATCATTTTATATGCGAAACCTGTGGAACTATTCAAAACTTTTCTTTAGACACACTAAAAAATATAAATAAAGAAGTGGAAGAAACAACCCAGGGTGTCATCCTTAGTAAGGACATGATTTTTCGCGGAATATGCAAAGAGTGCAAATCAATAAAAAAGATGTCCTGAAGGACATTCCGAAAGATTAAATTTCGCCTGTAGATATAGTATACTATCTATAGGTGATTTTTTTGATTAAAGACTCTTCTGTTTTCGCTAAAAAAGAACTTGCTT